>CAYMRY010000022.1:0-13667 GCA_964393065.1 uncultured Candidatus Saccharibacteria bacterium | reverse complement strand
ATACGTACCGCTAAGAACTCCGTTTGTGCATGTACGGGATTGCGAAGCACACTGCGATCCAACCGCAACGGAGCTTGTCTGATAGGCCGTAACTGATTGCCCATGTGCCACCGTTTGGCCGTTAAAGGTACACGAGGTGTTCGTAACAGGAGTGGTGGTACTTGTTGCCGCAGGTGGAGTTGCAGTTTCCACGGTGCATTGATTGTACATGTACGAACCGCTGAGCGTGCCGTTTGTGCAGAGGCGCATTTCGGATATTGCTGAACAACTTGATCCTGCTGCAACTGAGGATGATTTGTATGCGATGACCGACTGGCCATGTGCGACACTTTGGCCGTTGAAGGTACACGGCGAGCTCTGAGTTGTAGCTTGAGCTGTCGTCTGTTGTTGCTGTGTGGTATTTGTCTGGCCATTTTGCATGGCTGCAATTTGCGCTTGCAAAGCTGCGATCATTGCAAGGAGGTCCTGTGTGGTGGACCCTCCTTGCTGTTGCTGTTGCTGTTGCTGAGTGGCGCCCTGTGCTGAGGAGCCTTGAATAATCGCGCGTGCCGCCGCTCGGGTGATTGGCCCCCAGAAACCACTGACAGGAGAGATATGTTCTCGTATCTGAAATGCTTTTACTGCAGCGAGCGTGAAGCTAAAGAAATTTCCCGTAATCTCGCCGGAAAAAAGTCCCTGTGCTTGCAGAAATTCCTGCATTTCGACAACATCTGATCCTCGATCACCGTAGCGCAAGTCTCGGTCGAATGCAGCAAGTGCGAACGCGGGGGTGAGCGTAAACAGCGAAGCTGCAACGATACCAGCGAGCGCAAGAATAGATGAATAAGAATACGAAGTACGCATACGGCAAAAATCTTTAGTACAAAATAATAATGTCCGGCCAACGCCAGTCTCTATTTAATTGTACCTCCTATGATTCGATCGAGAGCGTACTATCCCCACATACTTGTGCACATGATCGTATGGGGATGTGCATAGGAATATGCCATGATGTACACATACTAGCCGCACCATTTTCATGCGTACATTTTCTACGGTATTCGTCGTTTGCATTCTCGCCATCATTCCATTTGCTACATCCGCTGCGACGGTATCCGAGCTTCAGGCGCAACTCGCCGCGCTCTTAGCGCAGATTGCACAAATGCAAGCAACAAATACTCAGCAAAATGCGACCAATGCTCCTGCGAACGCTCAGACGAATTCTTCCCAGTGTCCCAATCTCACCCGCACACTCGCACGCGGATATAAGGGATCAGATGTTGCGGCACTCCAGCGTTTCCTTATAGCGCAAGGCCACCTCGCACAAGGCAACGACTCAGGCTTCTTTGGTGCACTCACGGAAGCTGCGGTGAAGAAATTTCAGTGCAAGCATATGAGTATTTGTTCCGGGTCACCGAGTACCACAGGTTACGGACTCGTGGGAGCTAAAACGCGAGCGATGATTGCTCAGGTCTGCAAATCGCCGACAACGCCTCAGCCGACACCTCAGCCTACGCCACTACCGCAACCGCAACCAGTCACCCCACCGCCGCCACCGCCTGTTAATCCGCAAAAAATGCCGTGCTCATTTGGACCTCAGACACTGCCGCACGGAGTATCGGTCACTGCCTATGAATCGCTTACAGTTCCTGCGGGTCAGTCGTGCAAATCGCAAGTACGGACCTGCAGCGACGGTGTGCTCTCGGGTACATATCAACATTCAAATTGCGTCCGACAAGATCAACCACTCCCGACGGCAACACTTCAGATTACGCCTGGCTCGCAGACAATAAATCCACATCCCGTAGTTGGCGGAACGGTTTTTGGGACGCTTACGGCTTCAGGCGGCAGCGCACCGTACGTGTGGACGGTTGCTAAGGGCGCGCTTCCCCCTGGATATTTGATGAATAGTGCGGGAACCTTTTCGGGGAATGTGACCGTGCCCGGTACGTGCGTCGCAACAACACGCGCAACTAACACAAAAGACAACTATGGTGAAGCAACGTACACGTGGATCATCGATCCGGCTCCAGTAACTGGCCCTGTCGCGTCATGCTCGCTTTCGCCAAGTACAACAACTGGAAAGCCGGGTGATCCTCTGACTATTTCCTTCACATCGCAAAATGCCGAGCATGTGCTCGAGCACTATCACACGAAGCAGGGCACCTCGGGTACTGTCTATTACACAATTCAAGCAGGAACAACTCACTATACGTTTTATGCAGTAGGAACTGATGGTATTCCAAAGCCGTGCGCAACCACCGTGACAGGAACCACAGAACCTGCTCCAACGGGTGCCCCATCATGCTCGCTCACTCCGAGTACGACACAAGGTACCGTTGGTCAGCCACTCAGTATTACGTTTTCGTCTCAAAATGCTGCGCATGTTCTTGAGCACTACGGCACGCAACAACCGACGTCCGGAAAAGTCTACTATTCAATTCTTGCCGGAACCAACACCTACACATTCTATGCTGTTACAAGTGACGGCGTTTCTAAACCATGCACAGCGACTGTGACCGGAGGTGCCGCACCCGCTGCTCCTTCGTGCGCGCTCACTCCGAACAAGACAAGTGGAGCGGTTGGTGAGATCCTCACTATCTCTTTCACCTCGCAAAACGCAGCGCACGTGCTCGAACACTACGGAACGAAGCAGGGAACGTCGGGATCGGTGGTGTACAACATCCAAAGTCTCGGTAGCAACGTCTACACATTCTATGCGGTCGGGAGCGACGGGACGCCAAAAGCTTGTACGACGACCGTAACGGGTGTTGCAGCAGCCCAAGTGCCTTCATGTAGCCTCACGCCGAGTGTCTCAAGCGGCCCCGTCGGAAGTCCTATTGCGATCTCGTACACATCACAAAATGCGGTGCACGTGCTCGAGCACTACGGTACGCAGCAACCAACGAGCGGCACGATGAATTACACGATAGGTGCTCAAGGCGCAAATACCTACACGTTCCAGGCGGTCAACAGCGCAGGTGCGAAAAATTCGTGCACGGCAATCGTGACCGGAACACAAATCACATCATCAAACAATAAGTTCTACGTCTCGCCATCAGGCAGCGACAGTGCAGACGGCTCGATAGGTGCGCCATTTAAGACAATAGAGAAGGCACAAGCCCGCGTCCGAGAAATTCGCACAACCGCTGCAGGCGATATCACAGTGTATCTACGCGGCGGCACCTATGCGCTGTCGCAGCCACTCGTGTTTGGTGCAAGTGACAGTGGTGTTGGTTCATCAAAGATCATTTACACGTCGTATCCCGGTGAGAAAGCTATTATTTCCGGCGGAACTCCAGTCACCGGATTTACCACAAACGGTCCTCTTCACTATGCCGAAATTCACAACATGCCGACGCGACAGCTCTACACCAATGCTTCGATGGCGAATCAGCCGCAGCCCGTACGATTCCCAGCTAACAGTTTCTTCAAAGTGAAGCAGTATAATCTCACGGCTGGAAGCTGTGATGGAACGTTGATTTACCCGCATAAAGCAAAAGCAATTTCGTCGATTGATGTTGAAACACCGTCACCACTCACGAGTGATGCTATCACTGGCCTCGTGGGATCCGAGTTAGTTATTCTCAAGGCCTTCTCCCAATCCCGCCTCAATGTGCAGTCAGCAACCGCACTTACGCCAAATGTAGTGCGCCTTACCTTTGATGCGTCATCATCAAAGTATGAGGGCTGTAACTTCGACACGCAGCAAGAGCATGGCTACCGAGCCTATTTCGAGCGCACACCAAACTTCTTTGCGAACCCCACTGCGTACGCACCGCAACCAGGAAGCTTCACCTACAAGAACTTCTCGCTCTACTTCTATGCGCGACCAGAAGACGGCGTCTTCTCAAATGGTGTCGTGATACCACGGCTCGAGAAACTCGTCAGTATGGATGGGGCGCAGAATATACAGTTTGACTCAATCACCTTTTCGCACACCAAGTGGAATACGCCGACGACTGATGGGTATGCAGGTGGACAGAATGGCCGCTCGGGATTCTGTGCGGGGTTCGGCGTGGTGGGTGGAGCCGAAGGATGCGTGATGCCCGCGGTCATCGAGATTCGCAATTCAAAAAATATAGCAGTCACCAAGAGTACCATCTCGCACGCTGGAGCGCAGGGTATGATCGTGGATCGAGGGTCATCAGACATTGTGGTATCGCGTAACACTTTCGCCAATATTGCGGGTGTTGGGCTCTACGTCGGTACCTTCGATGTCGATGCGCAGTTGGCAACGAGAAGAATTTCAATCGACAATAACGTTTTCCAGTACATTGGCCGCATGTACGATGCGGGGGCAATTCTCGCCGGGTACATCGTCGATAGCGTTATCGATAACAATTCCATATTTGATGTGGGCTATACGGGCATCAGTACCGGGTGGTTTGGACAAGGAAATCTACCACCTTCAAACTCGAAAATCCGCAACAACAATATTGGCTATACCAACCTTCGTCATGGTGATGGAGCGGGTATCTACCTGATGCTGGGTTCAAAGGGCACCGTCGTGTCTGGAAATTACATTCACCATATTACGAGCTATGAAACCGGCTTCAATACGAACGTTCGCCACGGTCTCTACTTCGATCAAATGGTGTCCAATGTGACCGCGGACAATAACCAGATACAAACGGTGAGCTACGGAGTGTTCATCCAAAATCAAGTCGATGCAACGGGGGATTATCGTGCAAAAAACAACACGGTGACGAACTTGTGGGTAAGCGATGTGGTAAAGCCAATCTACAGTACGGACTACGACCCATCGAATACCGTTCAATTTACGAATGGTGTCAATAATTCCATCATTCAGAATTCAGGGCCGAAGTAACGTGTAGTTTCCGAAGTGGGGACGGCGCTTTCGTTGTAACTTAGCTTCAGACATCTCATCTACCAGCATTGTGAAAAAAATACTTCTCATCGGGGGCATCATAATTGCGGGGGTACTGTATTACACCGTCGTTGATGCAGCGCCACCGTGTGATGCTCCTGCGAATTCAATAGTGGCGGAAAACTGTAAGACAGGAACGCCTCGTTCGCAGTGGGATATTCCTGGATACCTCGAACCCGGCATCGAAGGTTTTGCAACGAATATTAGTTACAACAAAGGCGAGCTTGCAGTGTTTAAAATTAACACCAATGCGAGCTCCTATCGGATTGAGATTTACCGTATGGGCTACTACGGAGGTACTGGCGCGCGCATGGTAGAGATCATTTCTCCTGCAGTTCCTTTGCCGCAGGTGCAACCTCCCTGTGCAGTCAATGCGACAGTTGGG
Source organism: uncultured Candidatus Saccharibacteria bacterium (assembly GCA_964393065.1). Taxonomy (GTDB): domain Bacteria; phylum Patescibacteriota; class Minisyncoccia; order Phycocordibacterales; family UBA2100; genus UBA10103. The sequence continues at coordinate 8,412 of CAYMRY010000022.1, read as the reverse complement.
CTCGTCGATTGCGCCAACTGGGCGCCATCTGCATCGTGGCTTATCCCCACTACTGCGGTAAGTGGTGTCTATTTTGCCAAACTGGTCCGCACCGATCCAGAAGACGGACACTCAAATCATATTTTCTTTATCGTCCGTGATGATGCTTCAAATGCTCCTGTTGTATATCAGACGGCGGATCCCACCTGGCAAGCGTACAATAATTATGGAGGATGGAGTTTGTACTTCGGGCCGAATCCCGGAGATGATCGCGCTGCAAAGGTGAGCTACAATCGTCCCTTTGAAATGTATAACGCGACGCTGCCTGCCTTTAGAATCGGGGGCGGTATATTTGCAGGCGAGTACAACATTATCAGATTCCTCGAACGAAATGGCTATGATGTCAGCTATATTGCCGGTGTTGATAGCGACAGGTACGGATCGCTAATCAAAAATCATAAAATATTTATATCAGGTGGTCATGATGAATATTGGTCCGGCGCACAGCGTAACAACGTCGAACTTGCTGCGGATGCTGGTGTGAACCTCGCATTCCTTACGGCAAATGAAGTCTATTGGAAAACGCGTTACGAAAACAACTACCGTACCCTCGTAACGTATAAAGATGCAGGGGAGAAGCTTGATCCACTTCCTGGGGTGTGGACTGGTTACTGGAGAGACTTGACCGGAGCTGCGTACGATGCTGGAATTCCCGAAAATAATCTGACCGGTACTCTTTTTGCGGTTTGCTGCGCGCAGTTTGATCCATTTACGGTTCCGGCCACGGATGGAAAAATGCGCTTCTGGAGAAATACCAGTATCGCCACTATGCCCCCAGGAGCTCAGGCGTCATTTGCAACAGGGCTTCTTGGGCATGAGTGGGACGACGATAGGGATAATGGATTTAGGCCCGCGGGACTGATACATCTTTCCACGACCAACGTTGCCCTTGAGTACAAGCCGGAGCTCGGAAAGGATGGGTATATTCTTGATCCTGTTGATGTGACTACGCTCTCTCTCGGAGACGGTCTCGCTACTCATAACCTCACGCTGTATAGACGACAAAGCGGAGCGTTCGTCTTTGGCGCAGGAACGGTCAATATAGCTTACGCGCTTGATGACGAGGGACGCGACGCCGTTCACGGCCTCGTTGATTCGCGCATGCAACAAGCGTTCGTTAATTTATTTGCCGACATGGGCGTTCAGCCCACCACGTTGCAAGCGGGTCTTGTGTATGCGAGTAAGTCGACCGACACGCGCGCACCGACGATTGATATAGTTTCTCCGACCGCATTTTCAGCTTTGCCTCAATATACGACAGTGCGCATTTCAGGTTCTGCAGTCGATATCGGTGGTGTTGTTGGAGCAGTAGAAGTTTCTGTCGATGGAGGTGCAACGTGGCATCCTGCGATAGGCCGAGAATCCTGGTTCTATAACTGGACTCCACTTACCGAGGGTACCTTTTCGCTCGGCGTACGAGCTGTTGACGACAGCGGCAATATGACACCGACATCGTGGCGATCCGTGACCATCACCCCTTCTTTAGGACATAGAATTCTCATTAAGGCAGCGGGTACTCCGGCCGCAACGCTCTATCCGACTATGGAGCTCTACATCAAGAATCAGCTGGTCAAAACATTTGTAGGCGTCCGAGGGGATTATGCACGAAAAGAATTCGAAACGTATGGGTATTCTCAAGCACAAGGAATACAGCTGAGTGATGTCTCGATACGGTTTGCAAATGATTTGTACCAAAATGTGAACAGTGATCGTAATTTGTACATCGAGAGTATCTCGATTGATGGCGTGACGTATCCTACAATTTCCCCGACGACGTATTCGACCGGTTCTCATATAAGTACGCAGAATGACGTGTGTGTGCCGGGGGTTGCGGATACTAACAAGCTTTCATGCAATGGGTTTTTCTACTATGGAGTGACCGACGTTCCTCCGGCCAGCGCCCCCTCATGCACAGTAAATGTAAGTAGCGCGAGTGGAGCTGTAGGCGAAACAGCCATGCTCACGTATTCATCGCTTAACAGCACGCACGTCCTCGAACATTATGGTACGCAGCAAGCGATTTCGGGGGTTCTGTACTATAGGATAGCTGACGTCGGATCAAATACGTTTACTCTTACTGCTGTTGGTGCGAGTGGATTGAAGAGTGAGTGTAGTGTAACGGTGCAAGGTACGACGGCGGTGCCGCAGGGACCCTCATGTTCAGTTACCTCAAACATTTCTTCTGGCCTCGTCGGTTCAAGTGTTGTTCTTACGTACAGCTCAGAGAATGCGACCCATGTGCTCGAGCATTACGGTACGCAGCAATCAGTGAGCGGGAAGTTGTACTACGCACTATCAAACGTCGGGGAGAATCTGTTCTCAATTACGGCGGTGGGTTCCGGTGGGGCGCAGAATATGTGTAGCGTCAGTGTTATTGGGACGAACTCAAGTCCTCTTCCTGAGCCTACGTGTTCAGTCACTTCAAACATTTCTTCCGGCCCTGTCGGTTCAAGTGTTATCCTTACGTACAGTTCGCAAAATGCAGCGTACGTACTTGAGCACTACCAGACACAACAGCCGACAAGCGGGAAACTGTATTACGCGGTTCCTGGTACAGGAGCGAATACCTTTACGCTTACTGCCGTCGGATCCGATGGTGTGCGAAGAAATTGTTCCGCAACAGTACAGGGGTTCTAGGCAGTTTAAGCGCACATGGCCTTGAGCACTCAGTTTTAAAGAGCTAAAAACATCGAGTCCAGGGGTTTCCATCATCTCCACATTTTGCGCATATACCTAAGTCGAGGTAGTCCGATTTTATGCAATAATGTGTATACAGTAGTTACTTCATTTCATGCGCCGATTTTCTACATGGTTCGTGATCAGTGTTCTCATTGTTCTACCTCTTTCTACATCTGCCGCAACCGTCTCAGAGCTCCAAGCCCAACTCGCCGCTCTCATGGCACAGATTGCCGCTCTCCAGCAGGGTACACAAACAACCACAACGTCAGCACAGTGCCCAACCCTCTCGCGCACCCTCACCCGCGGCTACAGAGGAACAGACATCACCTTGCTCCAGCGCTTCCTCATACAGCAAGGTCATCTTGCGCAGGGGAATGACTCAGGCTTCTTTGGTGCGCTTACTGAAGCAGCTGTAAAGAAATTTCAGTGCAAGCACATGAAGATTTGCTCAGGATCACCGAGCACAACTGGTCATGGTCTTGTGGGGGCAAGAACAAGAGCTGCTGTTCGCGCACAATGCACCACGACTCCGATTACACCATCAACGCCAACGTGCACACCACTCCCTACAGAAACCCAAGTCATCGCTTGTCCCACAGGACAAACAGGTGTCACCACGCAAACGCGCACCTCCTACTGTTCCTCCACAACTGCAACACCCTCCTGGAACCCTTGGGTGACGACGACATCCTCCTGCGTAATACCCCCCAATCCATCGCAATCATGTACCCTCGATGGGCTCACTATTGCCGATGGCACGTCGCAAACCTTTTTCTCAGCTCGTACCGTTAGTGCACCGGCCCTATGCGCCTCGGTATCACGCACCTGTCAAAACGGAACCTTCTCTGGCCCTTCCGCATATCACTATGCAAATTGTACTCAGACTCAAGCGCCATCTGCTTGCGCCTTCAACAATCAATCAGTCGCGCACAACGGTACGGTGACCGCATACCTAACCGCAAGTGTCCCTGTAGGACAGAACTGTACTTCCCAGATACGGACGTGTACGAACGGAACTCTTTCGGGATCCTATGCGTATGCGAGCTGCGTCGTATCGACCGCAACATGTACACCACTTCCCACTGAAACACGCACACAGTCCTGCCCCGCAGGTGAGACAGGAACCATCATTCAGACGCGTACTTCCTCGTGTCTTTCGGGAGCTGTATCTCCGAGTTGGGGTGAGTGGACGACTACCACAAACACATGTACAAGAGTTGGCGTGACGGTTCCACCAGTTATCGTTGGGTATTGGTCGGTAGGAAATATCAACACGTACGGCGACTACATCGCAGAAACGGCCGCTGAATCAAATGTGGCAGTTATACCGCCCGATGAGACGAACAGTTTTATTCCGCGGTTGCAAAAAGCGCGCACGCAGGGCTTGGGGGCTGTCCTTATGGTGCGCGATACTCTCTTTTCAAGCGTTGGTGGAATTCTGTATGCCGATTACGAAAGTCGCTTTACTGCACTATGGAACAGCCTCTCCGAATATCACGGTAGTATTGTAGGTTTTTACCTCATCGATGAGCCGTATAGTAACAACATGCACCCGAGCGGCACATACCTCTCTGAGTCACAATTAAAGCAAAACCTTTACGATGCAACCAGTGTCATACAGCGAGTGGCGCCAGGCCGCCCGGTAATGTTTGCCGAGACAACAACGCACGTTGCCCGTGGAGATTTCGCATCGCTCATCCCTTCGAACGTAAACTACATCGGCGTAAATTGTTACTTGAGCTATCCTGACGGCCTCGGCTATCCGGATACCCCCGGGCGCGATGTGGAATCGTGTTCAGAGGCGCGTGCTGCTTCGGTAGTTCAGACGCTCTCACAGGCACTTCAATCACATCAGAAACTCTTGGTTACCGCCGATGGATACTTTTATAATATTCCGCCAGCATACAGTGTTTTGAATGACTCGTTGCTACGCTCACGAATAGTGTATTGGCAGAATCTGCTTACGCCGTATTTTGCTGCGGGCAAAATTGGAGCATTCACGCCTTTTATCTATCAGTCGGTGGGTGATTCGTTGAGTGGTCTCAATGAATTTCCACTCGCGCGGGCGGAGATTGCGCGTTACATGCAATCAATACGAGCGAATGCGCCGGCCCCCAAAGTTCCCGCGCGCCTAAGTGAGAGCGCGAACATTACCGCATCTGGCACGTATCTTACTCAGGGCGTGGAGCTTGTGCGCGATGGAAATACAGCGACGGCTTGGAACGCAGGCGGTTTCGCACCTCAATGGATTCAAATGGATTTGGGGGTGCCGTATCGCATCTCGCGCATTGCACTTACGGTCGGTCAGTCACCTGCGGGGCATACGACTCATGTCATACGCGTAAGTGTCGACGGACAAAGTTGGGCAGTGCTCACTACATTTTCAGGAGACACGACGACGGGTCAAGTGCTCGAGTACCTACCGGCCGCTCCAGTTTCTGGTATTCGGTACGTGCAGATTCAAACTACCGAAAGCCCCTCATGGGTTGCTTGGCCTGAAATTGTTGTAGAGGGTTACTGAACACTTTCGCAATGCCTTATCTGCGTGTGTAACGTTTTGAAATGGTATTATAGCTACATGAGTCTTACTGACAGCGAAATACTCAACTTAGAAGAGAAGGCACGCGCGATTCGCGCGACAATCATTGAGATGCTCGTTGCGGCGGGTTCGGGGCATACGGCAGGACCTCTTGGTATGGCAGACATTTTTACGGCACTGTATTTCCACGTCTTGAAGCACGATCCACAAAACCCTTCGTGGGAAGAGCGCGATCGATTGATGCTCTCGAATGGCCACATAACACCAGTGCGCTATGCCGCGATGGCGCATGCGGGGTATTTCCCGATAGAAGAATGTCTCACGCTTCGCAAATTTGGCTCTCGCTTGCAGGGACATCCCGAGCGCGAAAAGTTGCCGGGAGTAGAAACAACGTCGGGACCTCTCGGTAGTGGGCTCTCGCAGGCGTCCGGATATGCGTACGCGGCGCGACTTGATGGAAAAAAGTTCCAAGTTTTTTGCGCGATGTCTGACGGCGAACATAACGAAGGGAACATTTGGGAGGCGATGCTTTTTGCGGGTAAAAACAAACTCTCAAATCTCACGGCAATTATCGATCGCAATAATATCCAGATCGACGGCAACACCGAAGACATTATGCCGCTGGAACCCCTCAGAGATAAGTACGAGGCGTTTAATTGGCATGTGCTCGAAGTTGACGGTCACAACATTCCGCAATTCGTGGCAGCGTGCGATGAAGCAAAAGCGATCTACGAAAAGCCGACGGTCATCATCGCGCACACTATTCCCGGGAAGGGAATAAAAGAAATCGAAAAAGACTTCCGCTGGCACGGAAAGCCGCCGAAGGCGGAGGAGGGGAAGCGGTTTTTGGATGAGTTGCGGACGTTGCAGGGAAAGATTGCGAGTGAACACGAGTAGAATGTTTACAGATAACAGTTGACAGCGAACAGTAAAATATGAGCATGAGTGATTTCTGAGAACTAATCGTCTGGCAAAAATCTATGATTTTGGCAAAGGAGATCTATTCATATACGAAGAAGTTACCCTCGGAAGAGCGGTTTGGTTTAACAAGTCAGCTTCAGCGTTGTGGTATATCGATTCCTTCGAATATTGCAGAAGGCTCGAAGAGAGGTACGCGAAAAGATTTCGGCCAATTTCTCAGAATAGCTTCCGGATCAGCGGCAGAACTAGAAACCCAGCTACTTCTTGCGCATGATATATACGGAATCTCGGCGGAAAAATCCCTGTCGCTACTAAAAGAAATTCAAAAGATGTTAGAGGCCTTCATTAAAAAACTGTAGAATTCCTGTAAACTGTTGACTGTAACCTGTAAACTAAATCCTATGCTGACCGATCATACACATCTTGCAGGAAATGTATTCGACTCACCGGACACGGCGCCAACGCGGGATGGTTTTGGTAAAGGTGTTGTTGAAGCGGGGCGCGCCGACGAGCGCGTTGTCGTTCTTTCCGCTGACCTTGCCGAATCCACCCGCGCCGAATGGTTTCAAAAAGAATTCCCCAAGCGCTTCATTGAAATGGGCGTTGCGGAGCAAAATATGGCGACGGTTGCAGCGGGCATGGCCAACTACGGCAAAATACCATTTTTCACCTCATACGCGGCGTTTTCTCCTGGCAGAAATTGGGAACAAATCCGTACCACGATAGCTCTCAATAATGTGCACGCGATAGTCTGCGGTATGCATGCGGGCGTTTCCGTCGGCCCCGATGGCGCAACCCATCAAATGCTTGAAGATATGGCGCTCATGCGTGCAATGCCGAATATGATCGTGATCTCTCCCTCTGATGCGGAAGAGGCTCGCAAGGCAACGATCGCTGCGGCAAAAATAGGAAAGCCGGTCTACATGCGATTTGGTCGCGAAAAAACGCCTATCATGACGACGGCACAGACGCCGTTTGAAATTGGCAAAGTGAATGTGCTTTGGCGGGGAATGAATCCACGCGTCGTTATATTCGCAACGGGACCACTTGTGCACAACGCACTTCTTGCCGCGAAAAAACTCGAAGAGGAGGGAATAGGCTCGCTCGTCACTAACGTACACACCATAAAACCACTCGAGCAAGAAGCAGTGGTAAATCTTTCGCGCGAATGCGGTGCGGTGGTAACGGTAGAAGAGCATCAAATGACGGGTGGACTTGGCGGCGCAATTTCTGAAATGCTCGCGCGCGAAGCCCCAACGCCAATTGAATTTATTGGCGTCCACAATCAGTTTGGCCAATCAGGCGAACCTAAGGAATTGATCGAACATTACGGCATGGGAGTGGAAAGCATCTGTAAAGCGGCCAAAAAAGCTATATCTAGAGCCGTAAAATAGATTTGTACAATTTGGAAAATGTGGTATAGTCTTAAAGGTTTATCGGAAGCAAGGAGGACGCATGTTCCGGTACATTGTAGGCCAGATCATCTGGGCTGCCGCGGCAGTGGGCTTAGCGGTAACAGTACTATGGTCGTGGGGTTGGATTCAGTATCCGCTCACGCCCGAGCAGAAAAATCAGGTCCGTGGTTCCGAAAGCGAGATTGCTTGTCTCGCGCAAGAAATGTGGCACGGTGCCGGGAAAGGAACTGGCACCGAGTTCGAGATGCGTCTCATTGGTCAGGTAGCGACGAACATTCACAAAAGTGGTCGCAGCTACTGCACTATTTACGAATCCGGTGAGACGATGATGCCGCCGAAACGTGTCGGCGATTACAAGCGATCTGTTGAAGTTGTCGGTACCGAGGCGTGGGCGACAAAGGCACGAAGTGGCGCCGCTGCAAAAGCCGATGGGATAGCACGCAGGTTAATTGCAAAGGACCCGTCGGTTGCGCTCGGCAAAAAGGACGAACGGCTCGCGTGCGTGATCCGATTTGTCCGTAGCTATCCCGGATATCTGTGGATGGCTGTACTCCGCGGCCGAACTGCGCTTAAGGAAGAATTGAGGGCACTTTACGGAGAGCCAGTGTACACGGATGCCTCTACATCCGAGTTCTTCTGTCCGAAGAAGTGATGTCCTGCCGCCCGGTTAATCGTGCCGGGCGGCTCTTTTTTTACCCTACTTTTCCAACATTACTTTTTCCAAAAATGTCGTTACGTCGTTGACCGCCTCGCGCCAGCCGTGGCCATAAAAAATGCCGTGCTCCAAATTGTTCATCACAATGCGGGTTGATTGCGGAT
>CAYMRY010000021.1:12534-13702 GCA_964393065.1 uncultured Candidatus Saccharibacteria bacterium | reverse complement strand
GGGCCGAACAACTTTCGCCGCTGCCACGCGAACCACCCTCTGCGCGAAATGCGACCGCCATCGCAACTGCACCGAAGCTCGAAGAACCTCGGCCCGTCGAAGTCGGGTTTCTCGGTAATGCGAGTCATGGCTCTACCCTTTCAGCCACTTCTACTCTAAATATTTTATACCACTCAATTCCACTTTACGCAACTTTGGGCGAACAAATATCCATCACCGCCATTTCAAGCGGAAGGTGTGGGACGGCTGCATAGGCCATCGTCGAGTGCGCCTCGAGGAGTGCTTTCAACACATCAGAATTCGCACCCTGCATCTTTGATAGCTCTTCTGCAAGTACCATATCTTCTGTGGGCAGTTCTTTCCCGAATTCTTTCGCCAAATCCGGTGCGTGACGAAGAAGTAGAATGACGCGCATTCGATGAATGAGAAGACGCGTGAGAATGCGCATATCGAGATTATCTTTCACGGCCGTTTGTATCGCTTTCAGCGCGGCGGATGCATCCTTTTCGGTGAGCGCGCGAACAATGACACGCATCAATTCTGCGCGCGGAGCGCCCGTCACCTTTTCAACTTCGGTGATGTCTATTTTTGTGTCGCCCGAAACAACCAACACTTTTTGGAGGATTGAGAGTGCATCGCGAAATGCGCCTTCCGCAAGGAGCGCCACAAGTTCCGCAGCGGGGCGCTCGATCGTATACCCTTCTGATTTCGCAACATCTACCACAAGATCAGCAAGCACATCGCGGGTCGGCTGCTTAAAGGTATAAATTTCGGAACGCGATTGAATTGTTTCCGGAACTTTATCTCGTTCGGTCGTTGCCATCACGAAGATAACGTGTGGAGGGGGTTCTTCCAGAGTTTTCAGAAACGCATTCCATGCGTCCTTCGTGAGCATGTGCGCTTCATCAATGATGTAAAACTTATACGGCGATTCAAACGGCATCGTATTCACACTTTCGCGCAGCTCGCGAATCTCGCCGATACCGCGATTCGACGCAGCATCGATTTCATAGAGATCTTTGTCAGAAACACCAAGCTCGCGCGCGAGAATACGCGCGACGGATGTCTTGCCAGTACCACGGGATCCGCAAAAAAGATACGCGTGTGCAATCTTTTTGTTCTTAATTGCCGCTTGCAAGACATCTGTCACCTGTGGCTGCCCGCGCAC
>CAYMRY010000021.1:0-12434 GCA_964393065.1 uncultured Candidatus Saccharibacteria bacterium | reverse complement strand
CATCTTCTCCTCCGGTCCAATGATGGACTTCGTAGGTCCATCATGCAGATTTCGATACAACCACGGATTACCGTAAATGGCGCGACCAAGCATCACACCATCACATCCAGAATCCGCGGCCTTCCTGCGCCCGTCTTCAACATCAACAATATCCCCGTTACCGATTATAAGCGTACGCGAATCGAGCGAATCTCGAATCGTGACCGCCCGCGCAATCGCATCCCAATGTGCCGGCACATCCGACATTTCTTTGCGCGTGCGTGCATGGAGTGTCACCGCGACAGGATTTTCTGCGAGTAACTCGGGAAGCCATGTATCAAGCACGTCAGTGTTGTAGCCGAGACGTGTTTTTACTGAGACGGGGAGCTCGGCTTTCTGCGCCGCCTGAATCAGCTCGCGTGCAAGCGCAGGATTTTTAATTAATGCTGCACCGCAGCCACTTTTTTCTACCGATTTGTCGGGGCATCCCATGTTGATATCAATCCCATCAAAACCAAGCTCTGCGCACAACCGCGCTGCCGCTTCCATACGCTCGGGTGTCGCAGAGAAAAGCTGTGCCACAATCGGTCGCTCGGCCTGTGTAAAGAGTAATTTTTTGAGTAGCGTCTTTTTTCCACTCTCTGGTGCAAGCACAAGCCCGTCGGCGGAGGTAAACTCGGTAAAAACCACGTCGGGCTTGCCAATCCGACAAATTAGTTGTCTAAATGCAGCATCCGTAACATCCTCCATTGGTGCCTGGACGAAAAATGGCTTAGGTAAGCCTTCCCAGAAGCTTTTCATACCGATCACCCTACCACACGCATTACACAATTGCGCGCTGGCTTGGAAAGGGCATCATCTCCGAGGATCACGCCAAGATGGAGCACATCGTGAAGCAAAAACTCAGTTCGAAAACTCTCGGATCACTCGATCGAGCGATCAAGGAACTCTGCACAAGTGGTGATGTAGGCCAAGGACACTTGCCCACACTCAACGGACTTCTTGCCTGCGCAGGCCTGGTCTATTACGGTCATCCGATTTCGGAGGACCTGCGAGACAAGCTGCGTGAAGCCCTCACCAAAGAAACGTTCAAAGCGCACGCATGTGAACTACTCGGTCCTCCGTAGATTTTTGATTCTGACGCGGCACGCTAAGGCGTGCCGCGTATTTTTTTGAGCTACTTGTAATACACCCGATTCCCATATCTGAGATTAATGTATTCCAATTCACTCAGACGAGAGTGCAGTGATTCCGCCTCGAGTGCAGTCACGAGGTTTCGTACACTCTCTTTTGGCTTAACATCAAACGAAAGGTACAAATCGGGCCCATCAGAAAGACTGACGGTGAAATTCTTTTCTGATTCAATACTCAAACTACGGGCCGTAAATCCAGCCCCGGAAAGATCGTTTAACAGCGTCACAATTTCTGACAAACGCCCACGCAAAAACGTCTGACCGATCGGTGATTCGTTCGGAAACAGACCTCCGTAATAAACGTAGCCGATCGGCTCTATCGACGACGCGGTATCAAAAATAAACCCGCCGGAATCCATGGCATAACATTCTGTTTGAGGGGTGCTTGAAGCCTCCGGAGACTTCGCGCCAGTGCACCACGTCGCATACTGCTCCCGCTCTGCAATCGTAACGGCGATTGCCTGCGCGAAGAGTGATACGCGCTTAATCGAAACCTCTTTGACTCGAGGAAAGCTTGTATAGACATCTTCGATCAACGCGGACTTCGGATAGAGAAAAATGTTTTCGCGCGAGAATATGTGAAACTGTGCATCGTTGGCACCCTCTTCAACATGACTCGCTAATGCATCATTCGAGATAACGTTTGTACCTTCTACGACGACGTCATTAATTTCGAAGCGGTCGAGATGCGAAAGTGCGCTCAGGCCCCCTGCTATCAGCACCGCGCCGAGAATGGAGGCACCAAATAGGGCAAGCTGTCTGCGACGTCGACGCGTTTTGAGACGCACCGGCTTATGCACCGGAGTTTTTGCAGGGTTCGATTTCACCGGTGCCGCTCGATGAGACTTCCCTTTTTTAATGTCGAGTATGTGGCGCGATGACATCTTTTCCCATGTAGATGCGCAGGGCTTCCGGCACCACGACCGTCCCATCCTGCTGCTGATAATTCTCCACGATGTGGCAGAGGATACGCGGAAGAGCGAGTGCGGTGTTGTTCAGCGAGTGCACGAATTTCAATGTGCCATCGTCGTCGCGATAGCGGATGTTCAAACGGCGTGTCTGGAAGTCGTGGAAGTACGACGAGGAATGTGTCTCGCGATAGCGCTTTTCAGACGGCATCCACGCCTCGATATCATATTTCTTCACTTGGCCAAGCCCGATATCGCCGCCGCAATTTAAGACGACGTGGTACGCAAGCTGCAATTCTTGAAGAAGCTTCTCTGAATTTTCGGTCAAATCTTCGTGGTGCTGCACCGATACATCGTGCCGTGCTTCGCACAGAACGATCTGCTCATACTTCACGAATTCATGCACACGAAAGACCCCTTTTTCGTCTTTACCATGAGAGCCCGCTTCGCGCCTAAAACACGGAGAAAATGCGAAGAACTTAATGGGAAGCTCTTTTTTATCAATCACTTCACCCATGTAGTATCCCATACCCGCAACTTCGGCAGTCCCCGCGAGATAATCGCCATCCTGCGTTTTATACAAGTCCTCTTCGCTCTGTGGCAAGTAGCCCGTCCCTACAAATGGTTCTTTACGTACAAGCGACGGGACGATGAGTGGCTGGAATCCTTCGCGATTCATAAAACGATCCTGTACGAATCGCTCAAGTGCCCACGCGAGCCGCGCGCCATCGTTTTTCAGGAAATATCCGCGAAAACCTGCAACCTTGGTGCCGCGCTCGAAATCCGCCATATCAAGTGCAAGCATCAAATCAGCCGCGCTCTTTGGCTCAAACGGAAATTTCGGCAACTCCCCCCACGTCTTTATTTCTTGATTATCCGCATCGCTTTCACCTTCCGGCACTGTCATATCCGGTACATTGGGCACACGCACCATGAGCGCACGCCACTCTTTCATCACTTCTTCGAGCGCTGCTTCGTCGGCCTGCATCGACTTCTTAATTTCCGACATTTTTGCAATGAATTCAGTGCGCTCTTCAGGAGAGAGAGATGCAATCATGTCGGACGCTTTGTTTTGCTCCGCGCGCTTCATATCAAATGAGAGCTGCAATTCTCGACGCTTATCATCGAGCGCGATCAGACGATCGAGGTCAATCTCAATATGCTTCTTTTTCGCCCCCATGGCGACAACGTCCTTATTCTCGCGGATGAATTTGATGTCGAGCATACTAGGTAATGAGTGTTACGATAATAGCACTATGAAGGACGCTCTCCAACAGCTTTCCCCTTCTCATTTTACCCTCCTCCAGGAAATCCCCGACCCGCCAAAACAAATGTACTTGCGCGGCACGTTGCCACCCTTCGATTGGAAATGGCTCGCGGTCGTTGGTTCGCGGGCGCTCAGTGGCTATGGAAAGCAAGCGTGCGAGCATCTCATTGAGGGACTGCGCGGATATCCGATTGTAATTGTGAGCGGACTCGCCTACGGAGCAGATGCATGCGCACATGAGGCAGCTCTCAGAGTCGGACTGCCGACCGTCGCAGTCCCCGGCTCAGGACTCGACTATTCCGTCATGTATCCGCGAGCCCACGTAACACTCGCACAAGAAATCATCAAAGCCGGCGGCGCGCATCTTTCGGAGTTTGAACCCACTTTGAAAGCCACCGATTACACGTTTCCTCAGCGCAATCGCATCATGGTCGGCCTCACACATGCGACGCTCGTTATTGAAGCAAAGGAGCGTTCCGGCTCGCTTATTACCGCGCGTCTTGCGACAGAATATAATCGTGAACTCCTCGTCGTGCCAGGATCAATATTTAGTGCAACTTCTAAGGGTACGCATCAATTTTTAAAATTAGGGGCTGGAGCTGTGACCGAGCCTAACGATATTTTGAAAGCCCTCAACATCCCCATGATGGACATCGTAAGTCCATCATGTTTAAACGATCTCTCCGAATATGAGCGCAGGGTGCTCACGATTCTCGAGTCTCCGCGCACGCGCGATGAACTCATCGAGGCGCTGGAACTTCCCATTTCCGAGGCAAACGTTCTTCTCTCCACGATGGAAATAAAAGGCCTTATAACAGAAACGCTCGGCGCAGTGCGCCGAGCGTAATTTTCTCCTGAAGCTTGCCAAGGATCTGCGCTTCCTCAGAAGCGCGGTGAGCGCCGCCGGGACTCCTCCGAGTTCTTTAGACACCCCAAAAGTCTCTCCCACCACGAAGCGAAAACTTCGAGAAGGAGAATCAGTGAATAAATCGCAGCGAGCGGCCCCACAACGACCGCCAAAACCGCGACCATCTGCTCGATCCTATCCGGAGAGAACATACCTTTTTCCTCTTCACCAGGTCTCGGAAGCACCCCGCTCCGAGCTCTAGCGCAACCATACCATATTTTCATGATAACTCAAGGAAGTCATACATACATGATCGATTACGCCTATATTTATAGCCATATTTATAACTTATACCTTTTGTTTCTTGACGAATCACACTTGACACGTGGTACGCTTGTAGTGTATCTACTACACTTCGTGCCTTCAGGGGCACATATAATAAATGTATGAAATTAGTCATTGTTGAATCGCCGGCAAAGGCGAAGACCATCGAGAAGTACCTCGGAAAGGGTTACACCGTAAAGGCGTCGGTTGGTCACGTGCGCGATTTGCCAAAGAGCAACAAAGATGCCGTCGATATCGACGGCGGTTTTGTGCCGCGCTACCAGATTGTGAAAGAAAAGCAGAACGTCATCGATGATCTTCAAGCGCTCGCCAAGAAATCGACTGAGGTCATCCTCGCAACCGACCCCGATCGTGAGGGCGAGGCAATTGCGTGGCACCTTGCGGAATCGCTCAAACTCAAAAAACCCAAACGAATCGTTTTTCACGAAATCACCGAAAAGGCTGTCCAAGAAGCACTCGCGCACCCGCGCAGCATCGACCAGGATCTGCGCAAAGCGCAGGAAGCGCGACGCGTCCTCGATCGTCTCTTCGGCTACGACCTCTCTGGCCTCGTGTGGAAAAAAGTGCGCTACGGTCTTTCCGCAGGCCGCGTCCAATCCCCTGCATTGCGTATCCTCATGGAACGCGAGCGTGAAATTCGCGCATTCATCCCCGAAAAATTCTGGGTACTCTCTGCCGACGTAAAAACAAAAAAAGGCGAACAATTTACCGTTACCTGCGCCGAAGAACCACGTGACGAAAAAGAAGCGCAGCGCATTTATGAGGCAGCGCAGTCAGATGCTTGGATTGTAGAAAGTGTCGAAGAAAACGAACAAAAGAGATCCCCGCGCGCACCGTTTACCACTTCCACGCTTCAACAAGTAGCCTCAACGCGCCTCGGGTATTCCCCATCGCGCACCATGCGCGCAGCGCAAAAGCTCTACGAAGCGGGGCATATCACCTACATGCGTACCGACTCCACCAACCTGTCCAAAGATGCGGTGCTTGAAATGCATGCAGTTATCGAAAGTGAATACGGGAAAGACTATATCGAACCCCGCGTGTATAAGACGAAGAGTAAGTCTGCACAAGAAGCGCACGAAGCGATTCGTCCGACAAAAGCAAGTCATTTCACTGCCGGTTCAGTTGAGGATCAGCAGAAATTGTACCAACTTATCTGGGCGCGTGCGATTGCGAGCCAAATGACCGATGCGCGCGTCCTGCGCACCAAGATTCTCGCGAACGTCACTACAGCAACAATTCCTTCGTTTGCCGCAAACGGCTCGCGCGTGGTCTTCGAAGGCTGGTTAAAGGCCGATCCAGGAGCTCGCGGTGAAGATGTTGAGTTGCCAAAAGTAAGTGCAAAGGATCCGCTGAGTCTCGTTAAGGCGAATACCGAAGAAAAAGAAACACAGCCACCTCCACGCTACTCTGAAGCCGGCCTCGTCAAAGAACTCGAAAAGCGCGGTATCGGGCGCCCGTCGACGTATGCGGCGATTATTCGCACGCTCGAAACTCGACTCTATGTCGAAAAACAAGGCCGCACGCTCATCCCAACCTACACAGGAGATGTTGTCTCCTCGTTTATTGAGGAGCACTTTGGCGATTATATTTCCGACACCTTTACGTCAGAAATGGAAGACGAACTCGATGAAATCGCCGGCGGAAAGCGCGAGTATGCAAAGACGCTCAAAGAATTTTACACACCATTCACGAAGGCGGTGAAGAGTAAGAATAAAATTGAAAAAATAACCAACATGGGTCCCGTTCCGGTGGAATTTCTGTGCCCCACCTGCGACTCGGCGATGATGTACAAACTTTCAAAAACAGGCCGCTTCATGAGTTGCACAAAGTTCCCTGAGTGCATGGGGGCCCGCAAAGAAGACGGATCGATCATTGAGCCTCCTAAAGAACTTGAAGAGCCATGTCCGAAATGCGGCAAAACTTTGATCGAACGCGAAGGACGATTTGGTCGCTTTATTGCATGCTCAACGTACCCAAAGTGCAAATTCGTCAAAAAAGACCCAGCCGAGGAGGCGCGCGCACGAACGGGGGTCATGTGCCCGGTATGTAAAGACGTGGAAGGTGGTGGAGGTGAAATGGTTGAGCGACGTGGCCGTTTTGGCCCCTTCTATTCCTGCTCACGCTATCCGGATTGTAAAAATGCAATTAAGGCAAAACCAACGGGAAATCTTTGCAAAGAGTGCGGATCTCTCATGATGCTCGGCACCAAAACGATTCCCGAGCGTTGCTCAAACAAGGCGTGCACAATGCACAACCCGCATAAACTGACCAAGTAACCTGGGAAGCAAGTAGCCTTCACGGCGAGCGCTGATTGCGTCTTTTCATCCAATGAATGCGACATTGATGAATTCAGTGGCGGCTCTCCCATAGGGAGAGCCGCCCACCACTTTTCCCATCGATCAATAGTCACGCCGGCGCAAACACACGACGCCTTTTGCACCGTACGCACCATTGTTTCTTTCCGACACGCCCTTCTCCGCAAGAGGGACAGTACTCCTTCCCCAGTGCTTGCGCCGCAACAGGCGCGGTAATTTTGGGGCGCGGTTTGCCCATTGCCCTTCCGCGATTGGAATCGGCAACCCAATATGGTTTCGGCTTAGGCCTTTTGAGCGGTCCGCTCACCGGTCCCTTCTTTTGCTTTGTCGGAGCCTGTACTGCTGCGCTTTTGTGCCAAACGAATTCGTCCAGATCCATTTCCACTGCCACGATGTACCTCCTCAAGAGTTGAACTATTCAACCAGTTGAGAGTATGATACTTGATATGCAGTCCGTCAAACCCCTCACCGAAATCCTCAACGCGATGCCCAGTAAGGACGAGAAGGATGTTGCTCTTGTTTCGAAGGCTTATTCCTTTGCCGAAAAGGCCCACGAAGGCCAAAAACGCTTCTCCGGAGACCCGTATTTCTTGCATGTCGCGGAGGTAGGGTTTTCACTTGCATCAATCGGGATGGACGCACCGACTATTGCCGCTGGATTCCTACACGACACCATGGAAGATTCCGGCGTCACCGCAGAAACAATGCAGCAAGAATTCGGCGAAGAAATCCTCTCCCTGGTGCGCGGTGTTACGAAGCTGGGCGCACTCAAATACCGGGGGATGGAACGTCACACGGAATCGCTCCGCAAACTCTTCGCCGCAACCGCAGAAGACATCCGCGTGCTCATCATTAAACTCCTCGATAGACTTCATAACGCAAAAACACTCGAACACGTTCCGGAACACAAGCGCGCACGCATCGCGCTCGAGACGCTGGAAATCTATGCACCGATTGCAGATAGGCTTGGTATGAGCGTTATCAAAACAGAGCTCGAAGACGCGTGCTTTCCTTTTGCCTATCCCGCGGAGTACCACAAGACCTATGAACTTCTCAAAGAGCGCAAGCACGAGACCGATAAGCGACTCGAAAAGATGGAGCGCGATGCAAAGCGAGAACTTGCGGAAGCAGGCATCCGCACATTTAGAATGGAGGCACGAGTGAAAGGCGTGTATTCCCTTTTTCGTAAACTTGAACGCAAGGATTGGGATATCAGTAAAATCTACGACATTCTCGCACTGCGCATCATCGTGCCGTCACTCGCCGATTGTTATTCGGCGCTTGGTGTCGTGCATAAGCATTGGCGCCCCGTGCCAGGCAAAATTAAGGACTACATCGCCTTTCCAAAACCAAACGGCTATCAATCAATTCATACGACCGTATACACAGGAGACGGAGGCGCGATGGAAATTCAAATTCGAACCGAGGCACAACACCGCGAAGCACAAATTGGTATCGCCTCGCACCTCACGTACAAAGAAGTGCAAGGATATGTCGAAGGAAGTCGCGGTAGCAGCCTCGAGTGGATTAAGCAATTTTTCTGGTCGCGCAAAAAAACTCCCGAGGTGACAACGAATGCCTCGTACATCGAACCCACAAAAAACGGTTCGGTGCCACAATGGGTCAAAGAACTCGCCCATGCGCATAGTGGCGAAGAGAAGTCGCACGAGTATCTTGAATCGCTCAAGTCAGATTTTTTCCAACATCGCGTGTTCGTGTTTACGCCGAAGGCAGATGTTATTGATCTTCCGCTCGGCGCGACACCGATCGATTTTGCCTACAATATTCACTCCGAGATTGCGAACAAAATGTCGGGAGCGAAAGTAAACGGAAAGATGGTCTCGCTCGATACCGCACTGAGAAACGGCGACATTGTTGAGATTGTGACCAAACCGCCAGGAAGGCCGACGCGTAAATGGTATGACATGGCGAGAACCACACTCGCTCGAAAGATGATTCGCGGCGCACTTGCAGAACAAGCAAAGAATCTTAAACCGTAAAGTTTTTCAGTGAGTAGAGATCTTCGTCAGATTCTTTTGGCATGTCGGCAACCGTCGCATGTGCTTCAGCCTGCGGCTTCATTTCTGGCGAGGCATCGACAGGAAGAACTTCCTCGGGAATTGCAACAATCGCGCTCGGTTCTTCTCTGATAACTGCAGGCGGCATCTCTGGCGCTTTTGGTTCAATCGCTTGAACTGGTGCAGCGACAACTGCGTTTTGAACTGCGGGTTGAGTTTGAGGCATTTGAGGCATTTGAGGCGCTTGAGGCGGCTGAACGGCCGCATTCACCACTGAGACCGGTGTTGGCGTCATAGGAGTTCCCGCGATCGCCTGCCCAATCACCGAGCGAATATGCGTAAGGTCCTCCACAGAAAAGAATTCGATCATGACTTTGCCACCACTTCCAGGATTCCCCCCTTTTTCGATCCGAACACGTGTACCGAGGCGATCGGAGAGTTCGCGCTCAAGCTGCATCAATTCCGGGGTCAGATCGTTCTTACGCGCACGATCAAGCGCAATGCGACGCGCAATTTGTTCCGAATCGCGCACATTCAAACGCTTGGCAATAATCTCATGGAAAAGCGTATTTTGCTCCTGAGGACGATCCGCAAGCATGAGTAGCGGGCGTGTATGACCTTCAACAATTTCTCCCGCAGAAAGCGCGTTCAACATCTCCTCTGACAAATTTAAGATGCGCAGCGTATTGGAGACATATTCACGGCTTTTTCCCACTTTTTTGCCAATGTCTGCATGTTTGAGGCCAAACGCATCGACAAGCTGCTTGAACGCTTTTGCGCGATCTACCGGATTCAAATCTTCACGCTGCAAGTTTTCGATAATTGCAAGCTCGAGCTTCATCATGTCGGTATCCTCCGCCGTGCGAATCACACACGGGACCTGTTGTACTCCGGCTAGTTTTGCCGCACGCAACCTGCGCTCTCCCGCGATCAATTCATATTCAACTTTAATACCCTCGCCAGGGCGTTCAGTCTCTTTTTTGGTGACAGTAAGCGGCTGAAGTACGCCGTATTGTCGAATTGACTCTGCAAGAGAGGCAAGCGCCGCCTCCTCAAACGTCTTTCGTGGCTGGAAGGGGTTTGGATGAATGCGATCAACTTCGATCCAGTAAATCGAGCTGAAATAGAGTTCTTTTGCTTCCATGTGCGGGATTATATCACGTGCGAATTTCTTGTGCCGGAAGAGAGACTTGAACTCTCAAGGGGTTGCCCCCGAACGATTTTGAGTCGTTTGCGTATACCATTCCGCCATTCCGGCAATTCTCACACACCTCGTTGCAATGACCTTCGGCCTCATGGCACAGGTATTCCGCCTATATTACGCCATTCCGCCTTACTGAGGATTCTAGCCCTTTTCATGAGGTGCGGCAATTGTCGTCAGTAACGCTTGTTCATGGGGGCGGGTCCTGCTAGGCTGCCGAAAGCCAATAGTGGCTTGTAGAAGGAATGAACTATGTCGCAAGAGAAAGTGAACAGCGGAATCCTTCTTGCATTCGATCGCAGCACATTCAACCAAAATGACGCCAATCTTGTTCGAGACGTCTCACCTTACATCGCCGGAGTTAAGATCGGCAAGGAAGCTATCGCCGCGAGAGTCGCTGACGACGTACATGATTGCGTCCGACTTCGAGAGCTTCTCACCATGTACGACTGCAAAGACATCGACATCCCCAATACTATGGGAAATGCGATGAAGAACTGGGCAACGCGTGGGTATTGGGGTGTCACGGTCATGGCTGACGCCGATGTGGAGGGTGTACGCGCCGCAGTCGAAAATCGCGGCTCTTCGCTCATTATTGGCGTCACGGTCCTTACTTCTCTGACCAGCGAAAGGTGCAAAACCAAATACGGTCGAATTCCCACGGCACAAGTCTCTTTTTTCGTCGACGTACTACTCGAAGCTGGCGCGCACGCGATCGTCTGCTCACCGCACGAACTCGAAATCGTACGCAAATGCGCCGGTAGTCGGCTCCTCTGCATCACACCCGGAATTCGAAATACAGACGCGAAGCCCGATGATCAAAAGAGGACCATGACCGCAAGTGATGCGATTAAAGCCGGGGCTGACTATCTTGTAATCGGACGACCGATCATGACGGCTGAAAATCCTGTCCGAGCGGCTAGCGATCTCAGAGGCGAAGTCGAGGCGGTACGTGCCAATCGCTCAATGATCTGATTGTTCAGTTCTTTTTTCTTGGTGCGGACGGATCTCTCGATCCGTCCGCCTTTCTTTTTATTATCATTTTCAGCTATACTCTGCCGAGCCGAAAGTATGGTCTTTCGGAGATAGGGTGTAACTGGAGACCTTCATGCAACTCGACGTACCCTCGGGCCGAGTACTCAACAAATACGACGTTGAAATCCTCAAAGGATTCGCTCGCGTCGGCACCATCAAATGGAGCGACACGCCATTTGTGCTCCGCTCAGGGATTGAATCGCGCGTCTATGTTGATGGTCGTGGAGAGCTCACTGCAGATCCATCATTACTGTGGCAAGTCGGCCGCAAATTTGCCCAAACGGCAGCGACACGTCTTAGAAAAAATTACCAAGCGTGTTTTATTGGATTACCCACTGCGGGTACTGCGCTCGCCTCGTGGGCATCCGCCGCCGATCTCGTCGAAGACATTTCTGGTAGTAAGGGATGCTGGTTCGTTATGCGAGAACAAAGAAAGACGGGACACGGTGCAAATTCCAAATGGATCGCCGATATTCCCGCGCATGAAAAATATCATTACTTTGTACCCGATAATGTGGTGACCGATGGTGGCACGAAGATCGAAGGTATGGCGAGATTCAAAGAGGACGGATTCGACACCTCTCAGATCAGCCACATCATCATGATTGACCGGCAACAAGGGGGTCTAAATAAACTAGCCGTAGCTGGAATCACCGACATCATCGTGCTCTTCAATCTTCTCGATGTAACATACGCATTCGGCGAGCTTGGCCTCTGGCCGAAGGAGCGTGTGAAAGCGGTCGAAGTCGAGATTGCAGCACACGACAAACTGAAGTAAGTCCGCCTCATTATGACGGCATATGGTCGGAGACTTGCTCTCCGACCATTCTTTTTGTACGGTTCCACGATGAAGCAGCCCACCATCTTCGTCATCGTTGGCCCGACAGCTTCGGGTAAGACCGCACTTTCGATCGAGCTAGCGAAAAAGTTCGATGGCGAGGTCATTTCGGCCGATTCCAGGCAGGTCTACAAGGGGCTCGATATCGGCACGGGCAAGGTGACGAAAAAGGAAATGGCCGGCATCCCCCATCACCTCCTCGATGTCGTCTCGCCAAAAAAGGTATTCAACGCGAACGATTTCGTCCTTGCGGGTCATGAGGCAATTGAGGACATTCTTAAACGTGGCAAAGTGCCTATTATCTGCGGAGGCACTGGCTTTTACATTGACGCGCTCTTCGGCCGCGTAACGCTGCCTAACGTCCCACCGAATCCCAGACTCCGCGAGAGACTCGCTAAGAAATCTGCTGCTGAATTGTTTGCGCTTCTCAAACTGAAGGACCCGCGCCGCGCAAAGAACATCGATCGACACAATCCTGTTCGCCT
>CAYMRY010000020.1:3854-14288 GCA_964393065.1 uncultured Candidatus Saccharibacteria bacterium | reverse complement strand
GCTATTACCCCTTCGGCCGATCTTTCAACACGAACATTCTCACGTGGTTCTTCCCGGCGAGGTGATTGAGGTTCACTGCGCATGGGTTCGCGCGTCCTATCCTCACGAGGCCGATCTCTGCGATCATCGAAGCGACGCTCTTCGCGCGGTCGATCTCCCGCTGGCCGCGTAAATTGAGAGGGGCCACGCGCGCCTGGATTCCCCTGTCCACCTTGGGGAGTGTACGAATCACGACGATCTCGTGCTTCTTTTGGTTTTACCGGAGGCGGCGCAAATTCTAAGTGGCGTTTTTCAATCATCTGCTGCACTTCAATACGTGGTCGTGCGAAGTTTTTACGCGTATTCTGAATCACATCTTCTCGGTACGAAATATGAGGCGCCTCAATGGGGGCTATAGTGTCAGCGGAGAATGGCACCGAGCCAACGCCATCGATCATGAGCGTGAGGTATATTTGCCCTAAGCCAAGATTCACCAAATCCTCCGGCTCAAATGTTGGCTCGAATACGACTTTCAATACTTCCGCATCAAAGGGGCCGACGCGAAACGTTACCAAGGTACCCACGTTGCCGAACACCGCGTTGCGTACATTTTCTTCCATCTGTTCGATATATTGGTTCGCAAGAGTAAGGGCGAGTTTGTATTTGCGCGACTCGGAGAGAATATCGGCAAACGCCTCGTTCATCATCGACTGAAACTCATCGACATAAAAGTAGCAGCGCGGGAGGGAATCCATGCGCATCTGCGATTCGTCGGCGCGCGACATTGCAGCGAGATAAATTTTGACGGTGAGCATGGAGCCAAGAAGCGCGGCATTCGACTCCCCCATACGTCCTTTTGAAAGATTTACTATGAAAATCTTTTTGGTATCCATCATTTCACGCAAATTGAAAGTCGATTTTGGTTGGCCGACAATATTGCGAATCAAAGGATTCGAAACGAATTGACCAACTTTGTTTTGAATCGCTGGCGTAGCTTCTTGTGTATAGCGATCGGTGTAGGTTGCAAATTCTTCCGACCAAAATGATTTCACGACCGGGTCGGTAATTTTATCGATCACTGCTGCACGGAAGGGTTTATTCGTGAGCATACGATTCACATCAAGGAGTGTCGTGTCCGGATATTCGAGGAGCGCGAGAAGTACGTTTTGCAAAATGTACTCCATGCGGGCGCTCCACATATCAACCCAGATGCGTTTGAATGCACCCATGAGACCGGAAACTACGAGGTGACGCTTATCGTACCCCACATCTTCCATCACGTTGAATCCCATGGGGTAATCAACATCAAAGGGCGCAAAGTACACGACATCGTTGATGCGCTCGCGAGGGACGAAATTGAGCAGTTTTTCTGCCGTCGACCCGTGGGGATCGATGAAGGCGATTCCTTCGCCATTTTGAATATCCTGAATCGCCATGTTCTCGAGCATGGTGGACTTTCCCATTCCCGTTTTCCCGATGACGTACATGTGTTTCCCGCGATCGATAGCACGAATACCAAACATCTCACGTTTTCCCCGCGTGTGCGTCGTCGCAAAATAGGTAATGCGACGCTCATCATTACCGCCTGTTTTTCCCTTTCCAAAAGGTGGCATGTTGCAAGTATACCGCTCAAACGAGATAGTTACAGTCTAACCATTCCGCTTGAGAGGAATTTTTAGATGCAATCGACCCACAGAACGCCGGTTGCCTCGCACCATCCTGATCCTGTTTGATTGTAATATCCCCACGCGCCATTGTGACGCGACTCAGTTTGAGTGCCCGCGGGTGCACAGCTATACGAGAGCGGTGTTTGCGCGGCACTTTTTCCTGCATGCTGACATATCTGCGTGACTGCCCACTGTACGGAAACGCCGTCATCTCCACGAAAATCGTCATAGGTACCGAGCACGCGATCGGACGGTGTGATGGTATCGGTATAAATGCGATTGGCGTTGGTGGTTACCGTTGTCGTTGACACATTGGTACCGGTGAACGGATCGAAAGTGCTAAACCATCGCGCGATTCCCTTTGCAACATCTATCTGATCCATCCATCCATCGAAGTAGTTTCCATCGTACTCACCGTAGCGGCCGATGGTGAGCGCGTTCGTAGATGCATTGGCCGAACCAGAGACATTGATGGTTCCTTGCGCAGTACCATCGAGATACAAGGAGATTGAGTTCCCGGATCGCACTAGCGCCGCATGATACCAGCGATTCGCCGTCAAAGTCGCAGAGCCGATAGAGTTGTTGTAAAACGGATGATATGTCGTTGAGCCAATTCTGCCGACAAAGTACAGTTTGTTACCAAACAATATGAGCCCTGCTCCACCAAGACTTGAATCGACTGCATTACTGCTACCCTGAATGATCAATCCTGCCTGCGCTCCAGTCGTTGGAAACGTGCGTGGATTAAACCAAAAATTCAAGGTAAAGGGACCTGTCCCGTAATTGAAATCGCCACTGGAGCCTACGGAGAGATAATCGCCCGCTCCATCAAAGGCGATCGCGCTGCTTCCTACAGCAGTGACGCCGGTTTCAATCCTCGCGTTACCTTGCACCGACACCGAGCGCCCCGAACGTGATGTGTCTATTATCGAGGTGCTTCCATTCGCTCCCTCACCCTTCAGTTCGAGTACCGAATACGGATCGCCGACACCCGCGGAGGCAAGCACAGTCGCGAGGAACGTAATGCCCGTGGTGTTTCCACTACTATCAGTTGCCTGGATCGTATAAGTGCCACTATCTGAGTAGGTATGGGAATATGTTTTTGTTTGTGTTGAGCATGAGTCTGAAAACGTGACCGAGCGATCGGTACCATCCCCCCACTTAAGGGTGTAGACCTGTGCCATGCAGCGATTTCCTGGATTAAACGTAAGCGTAACGTCGGTCGAATACGACTGCGAACCCTGCACTGCGCTTAAGGTGAGTGAGTGATTTGACGGTGCAACATTGACGCTCACCGATGTCTGGAATGTACCACTCTTAAGCTGCGCCGAATATGATGTTGCACTCGGATACGTGTGCGTGATTACCTGCGTCGACGTGCTGCACGATGCCGGGAAATTGAGTGTTTGTTGTTGACCATCGCCGAAAAAGAGAGTGAATGAGGTTGCGGCACAATTGGAGGTTGGATTTCCCACAACGGTAAACTGTGCCGTTTGTGCACCCTGTCCTGAGACATACGCGACGGTGAGTGATCCTGTTGATGCCGCATAGCCTACGGGCTGTGTCGGATACGTTGGCTGCGTCGGATATGTAGGATATGTGGTAACGCCCGATGCGCAGATACGCGCTATCGCGGCACGAGTAGCTGGGCCAACACGTCCGTAGCCTGTTGTATTCCACTCGCCATACGACTTGATGCCATACGCACTCTGGAATCGTTGTACTGCGGCAAGGGTCGCCGGACTAAAGCTTCCATTCGGCTGCTCAGTGAGACGCGCAGCGGAATCAGCCGCTAAGAATCGCTGTAATTCAACGACATCATTCCCTTGCATACCCGGCTCGAGGTCTCGAAACAAATTTGGACACACTCCACTACTTACTCCACTTGGAACATAGATAGCCTGCGTGGCTGCAGCGGTAAGAATAGCGGCAACGCGTTGCTTAATGGTGGCCATCTGCGTCATCCACAACTGGCTCTGTTGTGCAAATGCAGCGGTATTCGTATATGCCGCACCAAGCGCTTGAGCTTGTGAGATACCACTTAAAATGTGTACCAACTGTGTTGCGAGGGCGACAAGCTCCTGCCTCGCTTCAAAGGAGAGTGCGATTGATTGCGCGGAAACGGAAAGTGGTGAAAGTGCAAGAACAAGGACGAGCGCACCGAGCAATTTTTTGAATGACATACGAGGGCTATTACGACTAATCATCCCTCTATCATCGCACATCCTTTCCCTGCTCGCTTTTACACTGTCCACAGCCTCATTCGTGCGCAGTGAGGACTTTTTCAAGACTGCGGTACTTGTTCGCGGGATCCCAGAAGAAATATGACGTAAGCCCCGCGTCAGTATTTGCTTTAATTTGGTCGCGAACCATTTGTGGTGTGTAGGTAACCGGATAATCAAAGCTCTGAAGCCACGGCCGCATCTTCGAGGCGGGGTACGATGGCTTTGCATACAACGCAGGCGTCGAGGTGCCGATACGGGTATAGGCAAACGATCCTATTGACGTTGTGGTTGCAACCGTCCTTTCAACCGCTGTTTTCATTGCATAGTGCACAATGTCGTACGCATGCGCATTCACGTCCTTGTAGCCATTAAACCCGCTCGGATAGTGCGACGGATAGACCATGGGCGCGATGTAATCAAAGTACGGAAGCGCACGCTCGAGAACCTGCCCGATATTTAAATCATCGTAGTTGGTCGTTACCATACCAAAGAGATCCGCGGAGAGCACCATACCCGTTGGTGAAAGCTTCTCATGGAGGTACTTATAGAAATCTTCGAGCATTTCTTGTTTGGTTTTCCCATCGCGTTTGATGTAGACTGCTTCCGCCATGTTTCCATCGGAGGGATAACGGATATAGTCGAAGTTGAGCTCGTCAAACCCGATGGCATACGACTCCTTCGCAAGCTCGACGACACTTTCCCAGTACGCAGTTGCTCCCACATCGACAAACGCAAGACCTTTGTGATCCTTCCACACGCCACCTCCTTTTTTCTGGACTGCTAGTTCAGGGTGAATTGTGGTGTAATAGGGGTTTTGAAACGTCGTTATACGTCCTATCACATAAATATTTTTCTCATGGAGTCGCTCGATAAATGCGCGCATATCATTCGCGCCGCAGGCGTCAGAAACCATGTCTTTGAGGAGTGGGTGCTCAGTGGGAAACGAAATCTTCCCCGTGTAGTCACGAATATCGATGATCACTGCATTTAATTCGGTCTCATCAATCATCTGCACGAGCGTATCGCGAAACGAAGGTGTCCCCACGACACACTGACTCATGTAAATCGCCTTTACCGATCCGGGCGTTTCCACATGCAGCGATCGAGCGGGTGACGCTTCCGGAGTCGTCGATGCGACCGGCTCGGACACTTTTAAGGTTCGCGAATACGTAACACTGGTTGGCGCAATAACATCGTACACAGCCGCAAATGCCGCTGCAGCTCTACCGCCAATTCCGTTTACGAGAACCGCGCCAAGTGCCGCAATGACAAGCACCGCAGCTGCCGACCAGAGGGCGCCGCTTGACGTGGTTTTCCTATTTCGCCCATTAGGCTTCATGGACTGCGGTGTCTGGTCGCGGAATACTTTCAACAAACGTCATGCTTTCCTTCTTCATTACGGCTGAAGGATTTCTGAGGCCACGACGGCGCACGATGATACCGAGGAGGATGACGAAAACGCCAACGCCTACGAGGATGATATTGTCCCACTGTAGAGGAAAACCTAGAAACGGTATAAGGGCAACGAGAGTGCCCATGAGCATGATCAAGGCATCGAGTGTCATTGAGCGAGTATACTCTAAAAAGAAACGGTACAAAAGCTGCGTGAGGTCGGATTGAGCATCTTCATGATATTTCTATCTCTATCAGCGATACTGTAGGCTTACGTTACAACTTACTATGGCACGATGGGACAGAATACTCAGTCGCGGAAACGTACTTGACCGAAGAGGCGCTCCATCGGGGCTTTTGCTTGGCGGTGGCGGCCTAGGTCTTGGCGGAATTGTACTTTTACTCCTCCTGAATTACCTCGGTGGTGGCGATTTTTCGGATGTCCTAACACAAATTGAGCACATCCCCACCCAAAGCCAATCGGCCTACGTGCAAGATTTTGAAGGTGCAGATTCGTACGAGGTTTTTGCCTCAACCGTACTTGGCTCGACAAACGATCTCTGGAGCCACGTTTTTGCTCAACATAACGCGACCTACGAGCCACCGCGTCTTGTATTATTCCGCCAACTGACTGAATCGGCCTGCGGCGGCGCGAGCTCACACGTGGGGCCGCACTATTGTCCGTACGATGAAAGCATCTATCTCGATGAGACTTTTTTTGATGAGTTGACGCGACGCTTTGGTGCGCAAGGCGGCGATGTCGCGGAAGCGTATGTCATTGCACACGAAGTTGGTCATCATGTACAAAATAAAACTGGTGCCATGGAGCGTGCGAGCGCTGAGGGCACGAATGAAGCATCTATTCGCCTTGAATTGCAGGCGGATTGTTACGCTGGTCTCTGGGCACATTCTATTAAGGATCGCGGAGTCTTTGAAATTAATGAAATCCACGAAGCTATCGATGCAGCAGCTGCCGTAGGCGACGATCGCATCCAAGAAGCAACCACCGGGCGCATCAGTCCAGAATCGTGGACCCATGGCTCTTCAGCGCTTCGCACGGAGTGGTTCAACCGCGGCTACGAAAGCGGCTCGCCTCAGGCGTGTGAGACTTAGCGGGAGTTATGTAATAACCACAAACTCGCCGCGCACCGCATCGCGGTCTTTGAGAGACTGCGCGATTTCGCGCGCGGTGCCGACCAGCATTTCTTCGTGGATTTTGGTAAGTTCCCGGCCGATACGCACAGAGCGATCACCGAGTTCTTCGAGTAATTTCAAAATACGATGCGGAGACTCGAAAAGCACTGTGGGCGTCTCACTCGCGAGAATGCGCTTGATTGCCGTGTGGCGCCCTTTTTTATGTGGGAGAAATCCGATAAACGTAAACTCTCCGGAATCGAGGCCGGCGATTGAAAGCGCAGCGGTGAGGGATGACGCGCCGGGAATCGCCTCAATGCGTGCCTCTGGTATTTTCTCGCGCACGCCGCGCACCAGTCTTCCCCCTGGATCCGATATGCCGGGAGTGCCTGCATCGGAAACAAACACCAATTTCTCGCCTGCCTGCAATCGCTCGACAATTTCTTCCACACGCTTCAACTCTTTCGTCGAATCCAAGCGATGCACTGGTTTTTGTATTTCATAGCGCGCGAGCAGTTTTGCGATTACGCGAGTATCTTCCGCAAAAATTGCATCAGCATTTTTCAGTGTTTCGAGTGCGCGCAAGGTTATATCGCCAAGGTTTCCGATCGGGGTCGCGACTATCGAGAGAGTCCCCATACTATGTGATCGAACCCAATACTTCGGAAATCTGATTGATGATGATACGCGCCAAGGGAGAAACTCCTTTTATCTCATGCAATTCTGCTCGCGTGAGAAATTTGCCTCCCTCACCTTCGTGCACGACTACATGCGCTTCAAAGTCGTGCGGAACTTCTTCAATAAATACATTCAAAATTGCATTGGCAATTTCATACCGGGAGAAGAAGCGGTAATTAATCGGGATGTACCCTAGCTCTTCGGTGATCTCCCGAACCATTCCCTCCTTGGGTGTTTCCCCCTCTTCAATCCCCCCGCCAAAGAGCGCGAACTGTCCCGGATTCGTCTTTGCACGCTCGTCTCTTTTTTGAAGGAAAAACTCGTACTCATCGCCTCGCTTGCGATAGGCAACGAGAGATCCGATCTTACGCTTTCGCTCTTCCGGCATCATGGCGTCCAATGCTTCGTACATATTATTCTTCGGTTATCTGCTCAGCCACTTTATAAATGTCCCCCGCTCCCATCGTGATGACGAGCACCCCCTCGCCTTCCGTCTCGAGCGCCGCGCGAATCGCATCGAAAGAATCCATTGCCATCACCTCTCCCCCTCGAGCGCGCGCAAGATCCGAGAGCGTATGATTGGTGATTGATCCATCATCCACTTCACGGGCGGCGTAGATAGGAGCCACAATTGCGCGATCAGCAGTCGCGAGCGCATCCGCAAACTCATGTACAAACGATTTCGTGCGACTATACAAGTGTGGGTGAAAGGCAACAACAATCGTTTTTTCGGGAAACTGTTCCCGCGCAGCTGCAATCGTCTTTTTGATTGCCGTCGGGTGATGCGCGTAATCATCATACACGAGCGCCCCATTGACGGTCTCGCCCTTGTATTCAAAGCGCCGCCATGATCCTTTAAACTCCGATAGTGAATGCACTGCGCTTTCAAGAGACATGTGGGGAAGCGCGTGGTGCGCAGCGGCAAGTGCTGCCCGCGCATTTTCGCGATTAAACTCGCCGATCAATTGCAAAGAACCAATAGCCATGTGGGTGTAATCGATTACGGGCGCCCTGGCGTGCGAGAGGATCGCCGCAACATTCGGATCGCCTGGATTCGCAATAATTGCGCCATGCGCAGGTACGCGCTCAACCGCAAGGCGAAATGTGCTCTGCAGAGCAAAAAGTGATGGAAAGAAATCAGTGTGATCAAGTTCGATGTTGGTAATCACGAGTATCTCAGGCGAGAGCTCGAGAAGATGATCGCGATATTCGCACGCTTCGACGACATAAAGATCACTCGAACCCGCAACAAAATTCGATTCAAAATCGCGCACGATTGAACCAATGATCGCCGTTGGATTCGCACCTGCATCCTTTAAGATTTTTGCGAGCATCCCGGTGCTTGTCGTTTTCCCATGCGTTCCGGAAACAGCGATGGTGCGTACGTCTTTCGTAATACTGCCCAGCATTTCAAAATACGAAACTTGGCGAATCCCTTTTTCGCGCGCGGCGACACGCTCACGGTTGTCTGCTTGGATAGCGTCACTATAGATGAGGAGCTCTGTCGCTTCGGGAATACTATTGGTGTGACCTATCGCAACGTCTATTCCCTTAAGAGCAAGGAGCATCGTCGTTGGCGATTCATCTCTGTCTGACCCGGTAACCACAACCCCTCGATGCTGCAGAAGCTGCGCGAGCGCCGACATACCGATCCCTCCGATGCCGACCATGTGTATATGATGTGGAAGCTGCTCTGTGTTCATAGTGAGAGTGTAGTCATCTTAGAGTGCGCGGACGATGTGCAAAAACTGATCGTTACGCTCGTACTCATTCTTAAAGAGCCCGAAGGAAGCGAACGCCGGACTGAAAAGCATCGTGTCCCCAGGGAGCGCACTTTCGATGGCGAGACGTACCGCGCCTTCGAAAGTATCGGCTTTGATCGCAAAGGGCAGCATACTTTCTATGCGCGCAGTTCCAGTCCCTGGGATGAGTACCACACGCTTACACTGCTTGGCCTTCTGCGCGAGCACCTCAAGCGGAAGCCCTTTATCCGAACCTCCCATAAGGAGAATTGTTGATTCAACAGACAGCGCACTCAGAGCGGCAAGTGTTGCCTCGGGTGTTGTCGCATTATTATCGTTATATATTTTTATTCCCCGCACCTCACGAACCAATTGGAGACGACCCTCGACACCGAAGAACGTCTCGACGCCGCGCTGTATTTCATCCTCACTGAGGCCGGCGGCGCGCAGTGCCGCCGCAGCGAGCGCGATGTTGATTCGATTGTGTTCCCCGAGAATTTGAACTTTCCACTCTTCAGGAACAGGCGGCGGAACGATTGCCTCCACCTGGGGATGTGCGGCCTGTACACGCTCTACAATTGACGCTCCGACAAACAAAAAATCACCGGGCTTTTGATGGAGGAAAATGTGCGCCTTATCGTAAAAATAGGTATCCATATCGGGATAATAATTTAAATGATCGGGCATCAAATTTGATACAACCGCGATATGCGGACTAATCTGTAAATCACCAAATCCTTGCAGTTGCCAGGAATCAAGCTCGAGTACGAAAAAGTCTCCCTTTTTTACTCCCGGCAAAAACGCAAGCGTGGAAACTCCGCGCACGTTACCGCCAATTTTGCTCTCGCGCTTTGCATGTGCGAGCGTGTGCTGAATAAGATGCGTAATGGTCGACTTTCCGCGCGTCCCGGTGACACCAATGACGAGAGCGCCACTCTCGTGTGCAAATTGCGCGAAAAGTGCCGTCGACATATAGACGGGAATTCCTGCCGTTTTTGCAGCAGTAATAAAAGGCGAATTGAGTGGGACCCCTGCCCCCTTAATCACCATGTCGCAGTCAGTAAAATCCTCCATCACATGTCCCCCCAGATGATAGGTAATGTCGGAATACGGTGCGAGGCGCTCAACTGAATATTTCAATTCCGCTTTTGATTTCGTATCGGTGATGGTGACCTCTGCACCGCACTGTACCAAGAACTCAGCATCCCCCGCGCCACGACCTAGAAGACCGAGCCCCATCAGGGTAATCCGCTTTCCGGAAAAAAAGTTTTTGTAATTGTTAATGTCCATATTGAAGCTGATGGTCCTGGGGCTCGGTGAAGGAGGGGGTCGGGGAACCTGTGTGGTTTCCCGTGGAGGAAGGCAGGGCGAAGCCCGTCGGAAAACCGTGGGTTTTCGAGGGCCGATGCCCCATCAGGGTAATCCGCTTTCCCTTAAAAAAATCTCGGTAATTGGTCATATGATAGTGAGTGTACTCGGAATCTCCAAGAACAGCGGAGCGACACGATTGCGAAATTCGTGCGAATCTTTAGAGATAATAAAACGAACTATACCACTGCCTTCCACATCAAATTGCTCGCTCACCGTTTCAGCAACTGCTTCTCCTGGATCAATAAG
>CAYMRY010000020.1:0-3754 GCA_964393065.1 uncultured Candidatus Saccharibacteria bacterium | reverse complement strand
CCTGCATGGGATCGCATCATGCGTGCGGCTGGACGTGACATTTCGATCATTCGTACGCCATCAGAAATACCTGTAAGAAACGTATGCGAAACACTGTTGCATGCACTCACGATCTCATTTGCCCCACTTTCCTTCAAAATTGCGATTCCCCTTTCTACGAGCGCAGCGAGTTCATCCTGACTTTTCGAGCCATACGGGGCGTTATGAATATCACCAAAGTACACGATATCTGCCCGAGGCGCCCGTGCACGTATGGCCGAGAGCACGGAGAGCCCTCCCGAGCCAGAATCAAAGATACCAATCATGAGGTCATTTAAGCATAGGTTCCTCTTCTCTACGACTCTGTGAACAAATCCATGGTGGGCGCGGGGTGAGCCTGGGGTGGCACCCGGGCGCAAGGGCGCAGGCGTGTCGACGCCGAGCCGGGTGAGAGGCGAAAACATGGAGCCTCGCCAGACCTTGAGAGATTGTATCGAGCGTACTCGCGAAGAGAAAATCTTCAAGGTGTACTGATCCTGTAAGGATCGCGCAAAATCGTAGCACCGATTCATGCGTGGCACTCGAACTCTAGAAAATTATTTGTGGGCGCGGGGAGACTCGAACTCCCATGTCTTTCGACACACGCTTCTGAGACGTGCGCGGCTACCAATTACGCCACGCGCCCAACGAGCGCATTCTAAACGCAGTACCCCATAAAGGAAAGACGGAGAAAAGTGTGGCACTATGAGGCATGGATCAGCATGTGTATTCACGAATGCGCTCACTCGCTGCTTTCTTTACACCGCGCGTTACCGAAAAAGGAACTCCGTACACACGAGAGGATTTTGTTGCCGATCTCCTCGCGGGAGTTACGGTTGCCGTGATTCAAGTCCCGCAATCGATGGCTTTTGCGCTCATTGCAGGACTCCCCGCAATCTTCGGCCTGTACGCATCACTACCGGGATTTATCGCAAGTTTATGGGGCTCCTCTCGGCAACTTGCAACAGGCCCCGTTGCGCTCGTGAGCGTACTCACTTTTACCTCCCTCGTTCCGTATGCGGAACCGCGCACCGGCGAATACATAGGTCTCGCCGCAACACTCGCGGTTCTCGTGGGAATCATCTACCTTCTTCTTGGACTCTTTCGATTCGGCTACATTTTACAACTCGTACCTCATTCGGTCATAAGTGGATTCTCAACCGCCGCGGCGCTTCTCATTATTCTCACTCAACTGCCGATTCTTGTGGGGCTGCCCAACGCTCAGTACAGTCTTGCGCTCCAGAATTTTCTCGCTTTTCTTACCCAGCTCCCTCAGTTCTCACTCAGTGCACTTGGTGTCGGCGCAGGAGCGATGGTACTTATTTTCTTTTCACGACGACTGCCGCAAATATTTCCAAGCGCGCTCGTCATTCTCATCATCGGAATAATCGCCGGCTACGTACTCACCCTTATCGGTCTCGACATCGTACTCGTAGGACAGATTCCGCCAGGTATTCCCTCTTTCATAATTCCACCCCTTAATACCGCGACACTTTTCCTTCTTTTTCCCAAAGCTATCATCCTCGCGATCGTTGCGTTCGTCGGCACACATGCGACCGCAAAAACAGCAGCGATGCGCACTCGGGAGCGCCTTGATACGGACCGAGAGCTCGTCGGTCAAGGACTCTCCAATATCGTCACCGGCTTTTTCTCAGGCTTCCCTATCGCCGGCTCGTTCACGCGAACAGCGATTAATGTTGAGGCTGGGGCGCGCACCGGTATTGCAGCTCTTGTTGGCGCAGGTATTACTCTTCTCACGCTGCTCTTTTTGACACCCCTGTTCACTTTTTTACCGCGCACTGTCCTTGCCGCTATCGTTATCATGGCAGCACTCCCCCTCGTGAACATTCAACGTATTCGCGCTATGGCCGATATCTCACGCACCGACGGACTTATCGCAGCGCTCACCCTTGTGCTTGCGCTCGTTCTCACACCGGACGATGCAATATTTCTTGGCATGCTCGCAGCACTCCTCGTATTCATTTGGCAGACAACCTCAGGCGCTCGCGTAACCGAAATGGGCGTGAATCCGGAATGGAATGTATTGCGCGGTGTGCACATAGATCCGAGCGTTGAGATAATTCCTCACACCGTCATCGCGCACGTCGGCATGTCCATGTACTACGCCAACACCGAACACCTCCTCTCACAGACCGAGCGCCTCATAGAACAGCGCACGCTCACAAAGAGCGAAACAGTTCGTACAGTTGTGCTTGATATGTCGGGCGTCCATTTTATTGATATCTCCGCCCTCGAACTTCTTTCTGATTTCTTGGCGCACATGCGCGAGAAAAACATCAGTGTCGGCATGATGTATCTTCGCTACTCTGTCCGAACGCGCCTTGAGAAAATGCGCCGTCCGGCTGAGATTATCATCTTCCACAATATCGTCGAACTAAAAAACACGTGCGCACCAGCTTCCGAGCATCTCCTCACCCTCTCGGGTTCAAAGCCCGAACTTTTGGGAATTACTCCGTAACTACTCTTGTGCTTCAATTTTTGCACCAAGCGCTTTCAGACGTTCGTGCAGATTCTCATATCCGCGATTGATGGGGTACACATCGCGCAGCATTGATTCTCCGGGAGCGGCGAGCATGCCAATGAGAAGTAGTGTCGCGGGGCGAAGGGCTGGAGGTGCCACAATATCAGCTGCATGCAGTGGAGTCGGGCCTTCAACAAAAACACGATGCTGATCGGCTCGCTCAACTTTTGCGCCCAGTTGATTCATAAGAAGATAGTATTGCGGGCGCACTTCATAGACCCAGTCGAGAATGAGCGTCTTCCCTTCTGCCTGCGTTGCTATCGGGACAAAAAACGGCAGGTTGTCGATGTTAATACCGGGGTACGGGCGCGGAGCAATTTTCTCAGGCGGCGCCGTGAGAGCGCCGTCTTCAAGGAGTAAATCCACCAATTTAGTATGTCCGTTTTCAGCGAGATACACTGGCGAACGTGTATAGTGGAAACCCATACTCTCAAGCGTCATGAGTTCGAGTTCGAGAAAATCGATAGGACAGCGTCGTACGGTAAATTTCGAATGCGTTGTTGCGGCAAGGGCAATGAAAAACATACTCTCGATCGGATCTTCGCTTGGATACGCGACGATATCTGCATTGATGTCTTCAACGCCATGCACAACGAGCGTGGCTGTTCCAATGCCTTCAATTTTCACACCGCACAGCTCAAGAAAGAAACAGAGATCCTGCACCATGTAATTGGCACTCGCGAATTTGATCGTCGTCACGCCGGGAATTTTTGCCGCTGCCATGAGGACGTTTTCGACGCCGGTATCGGATGCTTCAAACATGACAATCTCCGCCGGATGCTTCGATTCGGTTTTAACTTCATACGTATGCGCTTCTTCGTTGCCGGAAATATGAATCCCAAGGCGCGCGAGACCATCGATGTGTGAGCCGAGCGATCGCTTCCCCAAATCGCACCCCTTAGGCGCAGGAAGATACAATGAGTTGTAGAGGTGCGCAAGCGGTGCGATAAAAAGAGCGATTGCGCGCGTCCTCTCTGCGGCTTCGCGATTGAGCTTCGTAAGATCAATGCGCGCAGGTGGCGTAATGCGAATATCGCCGTTTTCTTCCCTCGTAATATTCACCCCAATCGATACAAGCACCTCCACGAGGCGATTCACTTCCTCGATACGCGGCATTTTCTTCAGGGTTGTCGTTCCTTTATTCAAGAGTGAGGCAGCGAGAAGCACCACGGCGGCATTTTTTGAAATGTTCGT
>CAYMRY010000019.1:4354-14512 GCA_964393065.1 uncultured Candidatus Saccharibacteria bacterium | reverse complement strand
ATTGCCTCAACAGGATCCGCAAGTGAAAGCCGAGCACTATTCGCGCCATATGTCTCGACACCACTGAGGGTATTCATATCAAACTGCGCATCTTCTGTTTGCATCCACTGTGATGGATCGACTCCAGCCGTATACGTAAAACTGGTCGTTGTTGCCCATGCGCCCCACGTGGAAGTGGCAGTCGATTGCGTGCGCGCACGCGCGTAGTATGTCGTACCGGAAACAAGCGGAGTTTGAATTTTGAAACGAATACGCGCTTCATCATCAAATGGCGATGTGTCGCCAGGGGAGACAATATTTGAGAAACACGCAGGAGAACACCCCGTCTCGTCATCAGAGGTTCGATTACCAAGTGGAGATGAATCAAGATCCGCGTCATCATCCCACTGGAATTGATACACAAGCGTATCAGATCCATCCGGATCGTTTCCGGTTATCTCAAACCACGGAGTTGAAGTCGCTGTCTTTTCCCCATCGAAAAGCATGTGGATTGTTGTTGTTGGTGTGTCGCCGCCCATACGCTTTGCGAAGATGGCTGTGCGATATGGTGGCAAGTGGGAATTCGTTGAAAACGCCGTGACATTTACCGAGTGCGTGTGATTTTGAGAGGCAACGTTTCCGTTAGCGGGCGTTGAGTCGCGATTCACGGTTCCGACGGGCGCTCCAGAAGTAATACCGGTAACATCAGCATGTGTGTGTGAAGTACTTCCGCCAGTCGAGCCGTACGTTGTCGATGCTTGGGCAAAACGATCCACAAACGGCTCAGAGGAACTTGAAACCGTCCCCCAACCCGTTCCCGGATCTCCCGTCCACATCGCGATCATGCCGTCCGGCGGAGTGCTTGTCGCCGTAATTTTTCCAAAGATAGTACCTATGTGTGGCGGCACATTACTGACTGCGCCGGTGTTCGCAGAAATGACGTGTGTATGCCCTGCACTTGCAACTGTCACGCTCGTTCCTGGATTACGAATGTTTACGGTCCCGACAGAACCGAGCGTTGAACCACCTATCGAGTGAATATGTGTGTTTGACCCGCCGGTAGTACCCACCGTCGAGGTAGACTCGCCATACACAAAATAATTGTCTTGCGCAGTGTATGTTGTCCATCCGGAAGGAACCGCTGCATCAAAGAGGGCAATCGCACCCGCCGGAATTAAAGGTGGCTGACCTGTTGAATTGTATTGAATGACCGCAAGTTGGCGATAGCGCGGTAGTGTACTCGTAGAACCGATGATTGGTGTATAGGAATGTGTGTGCGCAACGGTCGGTGTTGCCTGATTGTTCGTATCGACTCCCTGAGTTCCCGCAGATGCAGCAACGGCCCCGGTTGCTGTGTGTGTCACCGTCGCAGCACCGCCATTTACGCCCGGAGTTGAAGACCCCATGATAAACCGCTGATAAAACACATCGGCAGGAAGACACGAAACACACGTCCATCCGGTCGGAATGAATGTCTGATCCCAGTATAAGAGCATATTACCGGTTGCGTCCGATGCCAGTTTCCATTGCCTTCCTTCTGAAAACGGATCTCCCGTGCCTGCGCGAATTTCTGCAGGTCCAAGCATGTAGAGGTACGGTGAAATATCGGGCGCATCGTATACGTAGGAAAACCGTGCACTCTCGCCGGCTTGTAGCTTCAGAGGCCACGCTAGATTCTTAGCACTACCATACATGCGCACTTCGCCGCCGCCATCATCGAGGAGTACAAAATCCTTTGGCATCGACTCTATAAAGTCGCCGTTAAAATCATCAGTAGCCGTGACTTCGAGCGTCATGGCGTAGGATGCAACAGGATAAATTCGTGTTGCGCCTTCTCGCTTGATCACAAAACGGGAAGTTTCTTCAACGACTACAGAATCAAACACGCGATGCACGACGATACCATCTGATTTTTGCGCAAGGTCAATACGATACACACCCGCCTCAGCGCCACTAAAGTGTGCAGAATAATCCGCCACATCAATCACATTATTATCTCCACAGAGACCTGATTGAACAACCGGAAGCACATCGACTGAACCGTCGGGGCGCATAATGGAAAGCGTAAGCTCTGCATCGCAGATAGTGTCCCCCGCCTCGTCGAGCGCGGCCATGTCAAAGCGCATATCCTCTCCGGGTTTGTAGACCGATTGATTTGCATTTATGACTAGCATCCCCCAATAAAAATCGACTGTTTCGGAAAAGACATCAGTACCTTCACGCATTTCAATGTGCGCTATGTACTGACCCGGACGGAACGTGCGTGGCTTATTTTTCATCTTGAGTACCCACTCACCGCCCTTTCCATACTCAACCCCAAACGGAATTGCCTCTTCGACGCCATCAGCGCGCACAAATCGCACGTTGGATACTTTGAATTCATTGCCTCGCCCCAACAGGTAATTAAAAGCGCGCGAAATGACACCGCGTTTCGATTTAAAATTAAATGTAAATTCCGGCAACTCCTTACCGTTAAATTCAGCACTGCCAAACTTCCGGGTAACTCCTTTCTTTTGTGCAAGGCGTTCCTTTTTGGCACCCTCTTTAGCGCTCTTCAATTCACTTTCTTCCTGAAGAAGTTCAGAGTCGATCGCGCCCTTTGTCTCTTTTCCTTCAGCGAGCAGTTGAAACGCGAGTGCACCCTCTCCAGGTGATCGAACCACGAGCCTAAAGTACACAGTTTGACCGGCAAAAAGTGTGATCGGCTCTTCAAGGGAAGACGTAATTACATACCCCTCTTTCGGCGTAAACTGCGCGCCGCCTGCAAAGTCGGTCACCGTACGTTCAACCCACGCATTCTCGTACTGCACGTCTTCTTCAGCCGCAACAACGACCCCTTGGACGAGACAGTTCGTACCCTCGTCGCTCAACGAAGAACATGCATAGGATTCTTGTGTGTCAGCGCAGGTGTAAAGCGGTGAGGTGCTACTCGCATTTCCACTCCAGCCCGCTTCGCAGAAGTAGGTAACGTCGCTGAGTACCGGCTTTTCCGATTTCTTCGGTACGTTGCGCATATATTGCGCTGCAGATTCCAGAGTCCCCATACCTTGCGGCAAAGCCATAAGGAGTCGAAATGATTCATCGCTTTCACTCGTATTGGTGATACTGACATAGAGCGGCTCGCCCGACCTGCTATACGATGTTTGATGTGCGCGTACCACAAGCGCGTCCTTGAGACTGGATGCAAACGGAAACGCAATTGAGATTCCATCTGCAGGTACCGTTTCAGGATCTGCAACTGGTTCTTGTGCACGCAGTGTCTCAAGTATGTTTTGAGGAACTGCCGTAACCGCCTCAACAATTTCTTCGTCGGTAATATCTTGCGGACGTTCCTTATAGATCACGTCAAGCCACACCCCATCGAGGTATGCTTCAACGGCACGACCTGTATCTGCACGAACATACTCGACTACGACACGCAGATCGCGCATATCTTCAAAGCTCTCAACTTCGGGGAGGGCATTCGTAAAATATCCCCCGTTTGCGGCATTCGAATATTCTTTATTGAGATACATTTCGCCCAGTAGGCGCCATTTCTGATCGTGATAGTAGCGCACGACCAGCTTGTCGTCGCGCACACTCTCCGGCGGAGGAGCACTCGCAAAAGAAAAGCCAAATGCTGCGCTGACGAAAATCTTATCTTTGAGGGGCTCTCCTGGATCAAAGCCTGCAACTTCAACCGTATAACACTCGGTACCTGCAAGGGAGCACAAAGACACATCCTCCACTTCACCAAAGAATATGTGCTCCTCTGTACTTTCAGCGCTCGTCGTAGACGCGTAGGCGATCGGGAGTAGGGTGCCCCACAGATTCTCAGTAAATGATTCTGCACCGATTGTAAAGAGTTCTCGCCAGAGTGTTGAGGTAGTCGTAGTACTTGATGAGGGAACCTCGGGGATTTCGCTCGGTGTATCCGGCGTCGGAGCCGCTTCCGGTGAATCAGGGGTTACCTCTTCTAAATCATCGGGTGGCACATTCGGCGTTGACTGAGGCACCACATCCTCACCTGAAGGAACACTCTCTAGTTCTGACACGCTTGATACAGGGACATCAATCTCATGATGCTGATCTTCCGCACTCGAGGGAAATGTATTGGTAACCGGTGCTTCTGAAAGAGGGGTAGTAGCTTCGCCCCCATCGTTATTCGGATTCAAACTCTCAAGTTTTAGATATGCAGAATTTACCCTTGTAAAACGCGAACGATCAGCATCAAGCGGCATATCAGTAGAACGCACATCGATCGCATTCTGCCAACCTCTCGCCTTTACATACGCAGGTTTAATCATTGCCTGTTTTTCATTCCAATTCGCGAAGACGTAATGACTTGATTGAAGAGCAATACCAACAACTACAGCAATCGCTGCGACGAGGTACACCACCTGTTTAATTCGTGTGACGCGCATCACGCGTCTCATATCGTGATCATGAATTTTCGGACATAGCCAAAATCGCCGCACAAGCGAAATGTCCGTCTCCCCATTTTATCAGGATATGAGGCCGTAAATTGGGTAAATATGCCCAAAAGTCGGATAGGAAATCCTAAGGTAAGCGCTTCTCTAATTGACTGAGATAATCCCTCAGTGAACAAATAGCGTATCCCTCAGACGGTTCATGCTCGGCAAGTACCATGAGCTCACGCCTCCCTCGATTACTCTCTCCATTTGAGCGGAAGCGCACATGCGTAGCTCCGCGGTTCACATTGGGACCAATGAGGGCCGTTGGTGAAATACCAGGAACGAGATTTAACGCAAGCTCTGCCTGCATAACGAGTGCGCGCACATGCATGACACTAAGATAATCATCGTCATGTGTTGTAATTGGGTCGTTTCTATCTCTATTTTTTCCGTAGGTCTCATGACGATATTTACCTCCGAAAAAGGTATAGGCCACGCTCTCTGGCTCTATAAGCTCGAGAAACTCGCGCATACGCTGATTAAAATCACGTACAAAATTCCCTTGATGCTCACCGAGTATCTTAGTAGGATCAGCATGAACTAGAAACGCAACCTGCGCCCCATGTTCTTTGTGGGTTCCAACAAATACAGAGCCGATACAGTCGCGAAAGTCCTGCGAGACAATGTCTGAGGCCGTTATTTCAGAAATGGTATATGTTTCCGGCCCATCCGTCAGTTGCTGAGGATGTTCACTTCTAATCCCCCGATGATAGTCAGCATTCTGAGTGTCTGCAGCATATTCAAAGCCCTTCAATGCATCATCCCCCGCGTTCGTCTGATTGATAAATTTCAATTGAATTGGATTTCGTGGAGATTGCAGGCCTTTTTCACAGCGCAAACGCGCTTCACGAAAAACCTTATCGATCGGATTGTCTACGCACCCTTTAAGTATGTGCGAAATCGGTATAGTCGCCGCCCCAATCAAGAATGATCGACGTGTTACCAATGACTCACGCTTTCCCTCCATGGCACTAGTATAGCGCAAACTCATGCCTCTAGCCGCGAATAACCTTTTTGAGCTCTTCCATACCCGAATCGACGAGCTCTTCCGAGATTTCAAGCGCTTCTTTCATCTTTTCCATAAAATCCCGCTCAGCGGGAGTCAGCTGCGGCTTTGGATCCAATTCATTGATTAAATCCTCAAACTCCTCCCGCATCGCCGAGAAAATTTTGTCATTTTGATCACGCACATGGGACACCTCGTGGAGAATCTTCATTTTCTCCTGCGCAGCGATCTTTCCTGTATAGATATTCCACGAAATGACTCCCCCCATACCCATGGCAAACAGAATAAGGAGAATACGCTCAATAGTAAAAAAGGGAGGGGCTTCAGTTTCCTCCTGTGCTTTCCCCTTCGCGGCTTTCACCACTTTCGGGAGGGTCATTTCCTTTTTAACTTCTCGAATATTACCCGCTTTATCGATTGCTCGAATAGTAACCTCGAGAGTTCCTCCTTCTTGAGGTGGAACAGGATACATGCCATTCGACAGATCCTTCGCAAGCACTGTTATTGCGGGAGCACTTCCGAGTACGACTTCATATCGCTCTACACCTGAGAGTGAATCTTGTGATTGAAATGCAAATTTGGGCGTCGGCGTATCTTCTTCCACGAGTGTGAAATCAAAATCGTCGGGCGGAACTGTATCGATCAGCACCGTTCTTTTCGCGACCTCTCCCCACCCTAAGTCATTCTGAAATTGCACAAACATGTACCATGTCCCATCGGCGACATCGGTGAGCCGCTTTGATGTGGCATCCGCCGATTCTTTCGTCGTGGGAGAGGCTGTGTCTTTGTCGGAGAGAATTGTGCGAATGCCTATTACATCCGGGGTCAGCTTCCACGCAACCTCAACGGTACTTGTTGCATACCAGTTTTCGGGCTTTGGATGTGTCGAAGAAGTAAGTATCGGCGCGCGCGGCGTATCTTCGGATATGGCTGCTGCCTCTTCTTCTTTCGGAGGCTCCGGTGCTGCTTCGGTAAGCGTAAAACTTGCAGCGGTACCTGCCGTATACACATCCGTCCCCTTACCATCTGCTGCAAGAATTGAACCCTTGCTTATCGATACAGCTGCAGTACCAACTGCTTTTGCTTTGAATTTAACGCTGATGACTGTCCCCTGTTCCGAAAAGCCAGCTGGAGAACCACCACTAAATGAGATTGTTCCAGCTGAGTTGGAAAAAGAAGGATCAGCGGTCCAAAGGGAAAATGCGGAACCGTCTTTCGATACACTGACCACCGACAAAAGCTCCTTATCAAACGTAACGGTGCCGTCGGAGGCATTAACGGTAGTTGTTCCCGGAGAGAGCGCGATCTTAACCGTAAAATCAGTTCCTACAGGAAATGAACCACTCGCCGGCAAAAACACTAACTCAGCAGCATGTACCGTAATCGGTAGCGAAAAAATTAGCACGAGAAAAATCGCGCACCCATACAGACGCTTCCCCAGCCTGAGGTACATAGTGTGTATCGTAGCTTCTCGCGGGCATATGTGAAAATGCGGAATGTGCATAGGAATGAATAAAAAGACGCGCCAATGCGCGACTTGTGCGACTTGTGCGATTTCACTCCTACAATTCGGTTACTTGAATCTTAACCCCGGTATCTTTGTTGATTTTCAGAGGCAAGAGAAGCATTAAAACACCCTCGCGCATTTTGGCCTCTGTTTTTGTTGCATCAACCTCTGCAGGAAGAATAATTTGGCGATAGAATTGACCCCACGAACATTCCTCAATGATTTTTTCTTTACCCTCTGCAGCAGGATGCGTAAAATGCTCTCCATTGGGCTTTTGGCGCTGCCCCTTGATGGTGACAATATCGCCATCTCCCTCGATAAGTACACTGTAGTCATTCACGCTCGCTCCCGCGATCTGAGCGTAGATAATGATCGCACCGGGTGTTTTAAAAATATCAACATGAAGCTGATCGGCGACTTGATCAGGCGTCGCTGCGGCCTTTACCTCGGCGGCTACTTTTTCTTTTTTTTCATCCTCAGGAGTCGTAGGAATGACATCCTTTCTTTTGAGACGCTGTAAAAAAGAAGACATATAAGGAACTTCGGTACGTGAAGTATACTATATCCTTTTTATTCGCCGCTTCTCTGTGGGGATGTGGATAGTCTTTATGAAGTTTTCTCACCAAACACATGATCGCCGGGACGCAGTTTAATTTCATTAAATGGATACAATCTCATGAAGACGCGTCCAACGATGAATCGTCTCGTGAGTGGTCCCCACTTACGTGAATCAGAACTCTCCGATCGATTGTCCCCGAGCATAAAATACTCTTCATCACTCAGTTGAAGCTTCCTCATGTCATGCATGGCGCTCCCGGGCATTGTATACGGCTCTTCAAGTACCATGGACTCACCATCAAGTGTCGTAATGGTGACAAGACCGTCCTTTATTTCAACCATCTCTCCTGGAAGTGCGATGATACGTTTTACAAAGTAGAGCTCCGGATCGAGGGGATAGCGAAAAATGGCCAATTCACCGCGACGTGGTTCCTGAAAATAATACGATATCTCATCAATAATCAAATATTCATGAGGGTCAAGCGTCGGTTCCATCGATGCGCCGGAGACCACGAATGGTTGCGCCACGAAGTACTTTATAGGGGTCGTTATAAGAAGCGCTATGACGATGAAGATGATCGCGTACCGAAC
Organism: uncultured Candidatus Saccharibacteria bacterium; assembly: GCA_964393065.1. Classification (GTDB taxonomy): domain Bacteria; phylum Patescibacteriota; class Minisyncoccia; order Phycocordibacterales; family UBA2100; genus UBA10103. Next base: position 6,417 of record CAYMRY010000019.1, on the reverse strand, counting down.
ACGTCGCATAACGACGCGCCTCATCGAAGGGATTTCTGTAGTACGACTCGACTCCACTCATCCATACTACCGCACAGTTGCTTTTTTACGCATTCGACGCTTTTGATGAGCGTAGTATCTCGTAGCGATCCAAATACTTCTGAACGGCCCGCACGTAGGCCGCGTGAGTCCATGCAAGCGGACCCGCGCAAATTTGATCTCCTGTTCGAGGATCAAGCTGTTCAGAGAGGGCGCCGGTCGAGAGCGCATAGCGCACCGTCCATGAGAAAATGTCGCGCACCCTCGCAAGCTCCTCAAGGGATGTCGCTGATGCAATTAAGTATTCCGCGTACCACAGCGTTGTCAAAAACCACGGATTACCCGTCGAAGGCCCAGGGACACGGTAGTAATCATCATCCTCAAAGCGAGCAATACCGGTGACTTGCACGCCTTCACTCAGCCGTCGTACCGACGTTTCAAATGCGCGCAGGAGCCGCATTTCTTTCGGCGGTAGCACATTAAAGAGAAAAATACCGTATGCGCTCGAGATATCGATAGTGGCATCAGAGGATTCAGCCCCATCGTTTGTAGAAATCATGTTGTAGAAGACACCTTTTTCATGGCTCCACAGATGGGCAAGTATGCCGTGATGTACTTCTTCAGCTGCTTTTTCGTAGGCATGCACGTCATCATCCCTACCAAGAAGCCGCGCGAGCTCCGCCGCGGCCTTTAGTGCCCCAAAAACAGTCGCAGAAGTATACGTGCTTGTGCCGCGCTTACGCTCCCACAGATCATATGATGGCTGCGGTAGATGAGTGGTAGTATCGCGATACGACATGAGAAATTGAGCCGGCGCTTCGACAAGCTGGGGATACACCATTTCAAGAAATGCAATATTGCGCGAATGTTGCATGTACTCATTCAACGCATATATCACAATCGCTGTTTCGTCTTCTTGAATCGGCAGTTGCGTCTTTCCGTTTACAATCCATGGGTGCCACGATGAGCCGAGCGCTTTATCAGGTTGGTACTTGTGCATAAAGTACCCCTCCTCGGTAATAACCTCTTTACAAAATTCAAAGAAGAGTCGGGCGTAGTTCCAATCCCCCGCGTACCCAAGGGCGAGCACGACGTACGCGGAATCTCGTGTCCAGACGTACGAATACGTATCAAGACCATACTGAAACATGTCTGAATCAAGGGAAGCGATAATACCGCCACCGATATCGGCATGGGCCCGCGCAAACATGAGGGATTTTTTGTAAAGCGAAATATGTGGCTCGCTCAGGTCGGCAAAATCCCTTTCCATATGACGCATCCATTCATGCCACGTACTTTCAGTCTCCAATCGAACACGCTCTGGTGTTTTATGGAGAAGGTACGCATTCGTTTCGATTGCCTCGCGTATAGAGAGCGCTGCAACAAGCCAGTATTCACAGACCCGTTCTTGTTTTCCTGCATACGGCGCGGAAAATCCAATCGCTGAATCCGCGGGTCCGTGCTCAATCGGATTTTTGCTCAGTATTCCATCCTCCGCGTCACGATGGGTTCCGTCTTTTCCTTGGAAATGTGCACGGCCGGTTGCGAAATCATTGAATGATTCTCCCTCAAGAGAACCGTTTATAAGAAACACACGGCGCCCCTTGTAGTGAATAATCGAGTGGGAATGCGGATCAAAATACGCGGTGTCTGACCCATGCATCTTTTGAATTTCAAATTGATGCGCAAAATAGAGTTTTATCTCTCGCGAGCGGTCGAGCGTATTGGCGACAATAACGTGGCGCAGAAATGCATTATGACCCTCCGCGATTGTATCGTTAAAGGTGAGTGTGACGCCTATTCCTGCATGATGCGCAATTGTCGTTCCCTTCAGCGAAGTATCGCTTGCGGTCATTGCGATTTCCCACCCATCATCGGAGAGCCAGTGCAGTTCACCTTCTACGTACACCCCGACGCGATGTTGGTAGTGCCCACGCAAATGATTTTCAAGCCCTACGTGAGGGTAGTATAAATCACGCACCATCGCACGATTATTGAGTGCAACGCTCAGCTGTCCGTTTGAGAGTATTAATGAACGTGACATA
>CAYMRY010000019.1:0-4254 GCA_964393065.1 uncultured Candidatus Saccharibacteria bacterium | reverse complement strand
TGCACATCACCATCAGCAAAATACTTGGTACACATGTAATAAAAATGATCAGACGTCTGCAATTTGCGCCAATCGTCGATCATTTTGGTGTCGTTGAGATTGAGAATTTCGCTCTCAAGGGCATACACACTCTCGATTGCGGCACGCTGCATTGGGTTCCCAAGCCAGGCGGTAAGGTCGCGGTCTGTGTCTGCCCAGGTTACGACATGGGGCATATCAACTTCGTCGCGAATGTCGTGCGCGCGGATCACTTCAGAGGGCGTCATAAACGTATGGTTTGGATTCTTAAGTATCTCCTCTGGTAATTTTTCAAGAAAGTTGAAAATCCCGGAGTCCTCCCATTGATGCTCTCCGAACGTCTCGTAATCCATAAAAAGATTGATGGTATCCCCCTCCGCAGCTTGGAACCACTGACCGAATTTTTCGGCCGTCATCGGCCACTCTGACCATTCGCGCGAGGAAAAACGAAACGCGATGTCATCTGAGAGGCGATACTGCTTGAGAAGGAGTCGAATATGCGACGTATTCGGCGGTTTATACACATAATTGGCCGACCTCCATCCGAGGATCGGATCCCACCCTTCGGCACAGATACCATCGTAGCCTTGGGCGTCTGCCCACTGCCCCACTTCATTGTTATAGGAAAGTTCCGTGTTGCGAAAAACGCGCGGCCAGACGCCAAAAAGACGTCGAATAATTTGGCGATGCTTCGTCACTTGCCGCTCAAATTCGGCGTGCGAATAGAAAAAAGCGAGCGAATGATAATAGGTTTCTCCTAATACCTCAACCCGCCCCGTCTGAATTGCTTCGCGAAACAAATCAATGACCTCGGGTGCGTAAAGTTCCATCTGTTCAAGCGCAACACCCGAGAACGAAAAAGCTGCGCGGAATTCCGGATGGCGTTTTAACAGTGTAATGATCAGTTTAGTCGTGGGAATGTACGATTTTTCCGCGACCTTGCGCATAATCTCGCGATTATTTAACTTTCCTTCACCGCGATGATTGAAATATTCCGGGTCATTGCCGATATCAAAGACACGATACTGCTTCACGCGATAGGGTTGGTGCACCTGAAAATAAAAACAAAGCGACTTCATGTTCTCATTGTACCGCACAAAATCCATTGCTCAGCTGCGTACGCTCTGGATAATGTGATTGATACTATTTCCTGCCTTGGTCCACGTGACGTATTCCACTTCCCGCGATCCATTCGTGGATAGCGTCGTACGAAGCTCTTTATGCGCAACAACAGAAAGTATTTTATTGGCGAGTTCATCGATGTCCCAAAAATCAACCTTGAGCGCGTGCTGAACCGCCTCAGCAACGCCGGATTGCTTAGAAACGATTACCGGAGTTCCCAGCTTCATTGCTTCGAGCGCCGCAAGTCCAAACGGCTCAGAAACAGACGGCATGACGAAGAGATCGGCAAGTCGAAAGGCTTCATGTTGCTCACGACCACGCAGAAAGCCCGAAAAGAGCACATTCTGGCCAATATTGAGTTCAGCTGAGTATTCCATCATCTGTCGCTCCATATCGCCGGATCCGGAGACCAAAAAGAGGACTTTTTTATCGTGTGCTACGACACGCTGCGCAGCGCGGAGCAGGTGATCGAGTCCTTTTTGAAGCGTAATACGTCCCAAAAAGAGGACGAGCGAGTATCCTGCATCTTTAAGAGCGGAAAGCTGAGCCCTCCCTTCGCTCGGGCGCGGTGTTGTATCGTCGTCGATACCATTGTGAACGATGTCTATCTTATCCGGATGAATGCCGTACTGCCGCACAATGATATTTTTCATAAACTGTGAGAGAGCGATGACGCGATTCGCCTCCTCCATACCTTGTTTTTCGATCAGGTAGACTTCCGTGTTTACGCCGGCACTTCCTCCGCAGCGATCAAATTCAGTCGAATGCACGTGCGCAATAAAAGGCTTTCCGGTGATGCGCTTTGCCATAATACCCGCGGGAAACGATAGCCAGTCGTGCGCATAGATGATGTCATATTCTTTAGCGCGGGCGACTGAGGCTGCGCGAAGGGCATAGCGCCGCACCTCGTCGATGAGATTCGGGCCATAGATCATATGCCCCTCGGCGCTTACGACGTAGGACTCGGCTGTTGCATACGGAAAAAGTGCGGAGTTGATGTAGACACTCTCGATGTTTTCGTATTTTTCGGCAAACACAATATCAGCAAACGGCGTCGACACCGGCACCCGCTTGGGGAGTACAAAGGTTATCTCGGTATTAAGCTTTGAGAGCGCACGCACTATACCCTGACATGCAACACCAAGACCGCCGCTGTTGTGCGGAGGAAATTCCCATCCAAACATGAGTATACGTGTGGACATGGCGATCCTGCCCACCCATTTTCGCACATGAAATGCGCATGAACTATTCGACACGTGTACAACTATGGCATTCAGGAACGCTTTCTCCTTAGAGCGCGCTACAATGGGACGATGCTCGGCATTCTTCTTGTAGGTATTGCACAGTTTTTTGCCGAAATCGGAACTTCAATTGGTAAATATGAAGTAGCGCATAAAAAAGAAAGCCTCTACGCGATGGGGTTTCTCAGTAGTGTCTGGGCTAGCCTTTTCTTCTTTAGTATCGCTCTCGTGCGTAACAACTGGGTATTCTCTCTTGAGAGTCTTCCTTACTTCATTCCCTATGTCATTCTCGAAATCATTCTCATATTTGTAAGTCTTCATGCCGTAATCGCCGCCGATCGAAGCACTTTTTCCTTTTTACGCACTCTCACGGTGCCACTACTTCTCGTGACTGATCTTTCGCTCGGCTACAGCATTACACCTATCCAGATTTTCGGCATTGGCATTATGCTCACCGCGTTCATGTTTCTCTTTTTCAATCATGGACTCAGTCGGCGTGGAAAATTACTCTCCGTTTCTTCCGCGCTCATTGCAGTTGCAACGCTCACGCTCTATAAAATCATGATCACAAATTACAATTCCGTGGAAGCGCAGGCGGGAATAACGCATTGTATCCTTCTCATTGTTATTATCGCTGCCGCTAAAATACATAGGAACGAAAATGTATTTAGACATTTTTTCTCGCCGCTCTACCTCACCCAATCCATAGTCGCAGGCTTTTCTACCCTCTTTTTGAGCTACGCCTATGCTCTCGCCCCCGCCTCGATTATTTCCGCGGCAAAACGCGGCTTTGAAATCCTCGCCGCCATGCTCGCGGGTCAGACATTCTTTCGGGAAAAGCACATTCTGGTGAAAGTGATTGCATTTATACTTATTGTGGTGGGAGTTTTGATGACGGTGATATAATTTTTTTGCTCGGGTTACGGCTCGGCCAAAAACACTTTCAGATTCTCCTGAAGCGAAAACTTCTCGGCCCTGAATTTGCGACCCGCCTTTCGGGACAGGTACACCGCAAAATCTTTCGAGTCTCGACGGGAGAGCCTCGCACTCTCCTTCTTTCGCTCAAACGCATGAATGCACCCCAAAGAGGTGCCTTCTGAGCGCGTTTTGCGCGACTTAGTGGACGATGTTAGAACCAAAATCTCCAGCACCGGAATGACAATCTATTATCCTAACCTTGACTCACTTTAAAAAGTACCTCTACGGCCTATCTTTCAAGATGAGCCGAATCTGTAATTCTTGCGGACTACGTTTTGTGTTGTTTGTGAGTTTAGTGTCGAGGTCGGACGATGCCTCTATGTCACCAATTTGCTCCAAAACGTTTTGCAATTGAGGCTCAATGGTAATCGTTGCTGGACCAGCATATGGACCCCTATCATCTCCTGGACCCATAAGATTTATCATTACTTTAAAACTTGCTAACCCGTTCTTGGTTGTGCCAATCTTTTCTACTGTAACTCCCCCGGTCATTAAAATGCTTCCATCACTTTTAGTCACGATTACAGTCGTAGCTCCGTTTTGGAACCAAGTGTCAGGTGCGGCAACCGTGATGGGAAAGTTGGGTCCAACGGTATCTCCAGATTTTGGTGAGATAATTGCCGCTTCAGAATGTGAGACGAGGCCAGAGAAGTACCAACCTGCTCCCAGAATAAGTAGCAAAAATAAGATAAGCCAAAGATACTTCTTTCTCATGAATAGAAGTATACAGGCATTTCTAACGCCCCAAACGTCTACACTGAAAAACCTAATTCTTTCAACTTTGCGCGAGTGGCGGGACTCGGTCACAGATAATTCGTTTGCCGTCGCAAACGAATTCCCGCGACCCCGGCTCGCACCCACATCAGTTGATGTGGGTCCCGCTCCGCCTTTCGAG
>CAYMRY010000018.1:5915-15042 GCA_964393065.1 uncultured Candidatus Saccharibacteria bacterium | reverse complement strand
AGGGCTACGCCTTTAAACGCACACCCCAGTTAACACTGGGGGTTTATGATATTAATCAAAAAGCCGATCTTCTGATCGGCTTCTCGCGTCTTGGCGCTTGGAAATCTACACTCACGCGTCTGCACGCTTTTCTTGTTCGAATGCAGCCACGACCCGTTTATACTCAAACTCTGCGGCGGCAAGAGCCGCGCTTTCAGTTGTTTCTTCTCGCAAAATCATAAAATCGACTTCACCGTTTGATTTCGCGATCGCAACATACGGTTCATGTCGGTTCGGTAGACCTTCGACCTTTGCACTTCCGTAGTCGTGTCCGATGATTTCCGGCTTTTTCACTGTTTCCTCCTCTTGCGGCACCCGAGGTGCACTTACGGTACACTAGCGTCGCATTGAGTAGTATGCAAGTGCTATCCACGACGCTTAGTAATCGCACAAAAGGGCACTTCGCGAGGATATATAATGTGACAATGTCGCATGCGATAGGGAAGTCAAAAGGGCGTATTTCCCATATGGGCTTTGCACACCCGGAGCGGGCAATTCAGTCGCTTGCCATTCATCCGAGCATGAAGGTGGCGGATTTTGGTTCCGGCTCCGGAGCATACGTGCTCGCGCTCGCACGTGCGGTTGAAAAGTCTGGCAAGGTATTTGCGATTGATGTGCAAAAAGATCTCTTACGACGCACGCATAACGAAGCACAAAAGCACGGGCTCACCAACATTGAAATTCTCTGGGGAGACCTCGAAGTTCCCGGAGGTTCAAAAATTGCAGACAACTCTCTCGAGTTTGTACTTATTTCGAATCTACTCTTTCAAATGGAGGTGAGAAATGTCGTCATGCATGAAGCAGCACGAGTGTTACGAAATGGCGGACGTCTTGCGGTCATTGACTGGAGCGATTCGTTCAGCGGAATGGGTCCGCCGCCGGAGTCTATTGTTCAGAAAGACGAAGTTCTGCGTTTGGCACAGGCTTCCCAGTTAAGTTATGTTGAAGAATTTTCGGCTGGCGCGCATCATTTTGGATTACTTTTTCGTAAAGGTGTACCGCAAGAATAAACCCCTATGTCATCCTTTCAGATCATTCTTCTTAGTATTTTCGGCGCCTTTGCCGTCGCAGGCGTGCTCATCTTTGCCTTCTTCGTTGGGGGGAATTCGGGAAGTACTATTGGTCCCGTAACCATTTGGGGTACTTTTGATGATGTCGCGATGCAGACCATCATTAGGCAACTCTCGGAAGATGATAGTCGTCTTCGACAGGTTGTGTATGTGCGAAAGAATCAAGAAACCTTTGAAGCAGATCTTACCAATGCGCTCGCTTCCGGCACAGGTCCTGATTTATTTATTCTCAGGCACGACTTTGCAGTATTAGACGCTGCAAAGATTACGCCCATTCCGCTCGAAACACTCTCGAGTGAACAGTTCACCAATTTGTTCGTCGATGGCGCGCGACCGTTTTTAACACCGGAGGGCGTGCTCGCGGTCCCTCTCACGGTTGATCCGTACATGCTGTACTGGAATCGCGATTTGATGGCGAGTTCAGGTTTTGCAAAACCGCCGTCATATTGGGATGAAATATTTCCGATGGCGCGCACCATAACCGATTGTCAAAAGGTGAACGCGACCACAAAATCGGTGGTTGTCGGTTGTGATGAAGCACGCACTATTAAAAAAGCAACGGTTGCATTTGGAGAATATCGGAACATTGATCACGCAAAAGACATCATAGCGCTCCTTATGATGCAGGCGGGAAGCCCCATTACGCTGCGTGACTCTGCGGGGGCACTGAATCCGACATTTCGCGGCCGCACCACTGATGTTGCACAACCAGCAGAAAGTGCGCTTAATTTTTACACATCGTTTGCCGATCCATCGAAGGACTCGTATAGCTGGAATAGGTCATTGCCTTCATCTCGCGCTGCATTCGCCGCAGGAGATTTAGCGCTCTATATTGGCCCTGCAAGTGAAGACGCACTTATTAGGCGCCTTAATCCAAATCTTAATTACAGTATCGCGGTCGTGCCTCAGGTGCGTGATAGCGAACGCACGGCAACCGCAGGCGTTGTTTATGGTTTTGCGGTGCCTCGTGCTGCGAGGAATCCTGCGGGAGCTCTGACCGCCGCGTATCTTCTTGCCTCCCCAGTTGGTTCAAAGGCGATTGCGAGTGTGACGGGCCAGGCGTCGGCACGGCGTGATGTCCTTGCGGGAACTGCGGAAGGTACTCAAGTGCTCGTAAATCGCCAAGCACTTATCGTAGATACATGGGAAGATCCCCATCCTATCGAGACAGACCGTATTTTCCGCGATATGATTGAATCGATCACGTCAGGCGCGGCGAAGATTTCTGAAGCACTCCAGCGTGCCGAACAAGCGATGCGGCAATTGGCGACACAGTAGTTATATACTCAACCATGAATCCTCAATATCATAGTACAATCTGGGCTTGTTCGGGAGAAAGGCCCCGTGGAGGAAGGCTTGGGAAACCGAGTGGTTTCCCAGATGGGGGTCGGGGGCTTGCGACCGAACATGCGATGCGGCAATTGGCGACACAGTAATAAAAAACTATGAATATTTTGAGTACCGTCAATCGTGTGTTTGTCGTAGTAGCCGCACAGGGCGCTCTCTTCATCTTATTATATGCGCTTCCCGTTCTTGCGCAGTCAGATTGTACGGGAAATAACTGTTTGACGAATCCTCTCAAGGCCTCCTCGCTTGAGAAGTTTGTCGAGGGATTCTTACAGGCAGTAATTATGGTGGCGCTTCCAATCATCGTGGCCTTCATGGTCTATGCAGGTTTCAAATTTATTTTTGCTCGAGGTAACCCCGGAGCAATCTCAAAAGCGAGGGAAAATTTCACATGGGTCATTATGGGGACCATCATGATCCTCGGTGCATGGGTGCTCGCAACGCTTATCGGCGGGACCGTTACCCAAGTCCTGCGAGGATAACCATGAAAAAAGCACTGTTCATTCTACTGTGTATCGTGACACCATCGCTTGCACTTGCAGCGCCGCGCACGTTTGCGGAATTTGCCGATATGATAACCAACATCATTAACGGTGGAATCGGCGTTGCGCTCATCGCCGGAATTGTCGTCTATTTTTACGGCATTGTCGGAAACTTAGCGAATTTGCATGAAGGTAAAACCGAACAATTGCGGACTCAAATTTTATGGGGCATTGCGGCTCTCTTTGTCATGTTTTCGGTGTGGGGAATCCTCGCACTTTTGCGTAACACGCTTTTTGGTAACGGCGCGTTTGCGGGTTCTGGCGGCTCTGATCAAGTGCTCTGCACAGGTCTTGATGATTGTACAATCAGCGAATAATTAGTACGTATGGATACGTCTCTTACCGAAATGTTTATCGCAAGCCTGTATAGCCTTATTGGCTTTATGGGGATGCTCTCAATAGTCTTTCTTACCTGGGGTTTTGTGGTGTTTGTATCGCGACTGGGGACCTTGAGAAGAGAAGAAGGACATCGCGTTATGGAGTGGGCGGTTCGCTTCATAATTACGACGCTTCTCCTCATCGGATTCTTGCGATTCGTGCAGCATTGGATAGCGTAGGAGTGGCTACTATCCACATAATTCAAAGAAAGCCGTTGCGGATCCCCCTCAGCGCGCTACCATAAGGGTACTTACCTAATAATTACTACAATGAGCATTATGCGCAGACTATCAGTGATCTCAATTCTTGGTGCCGGAGTGGCTTTTTTGCCGGTACTTGCATCGGCGCAAACGCTTCTCAATACGCTCGCGCTCGTTTCAACCTTTCTCAACTCACTCGTCTATCTCTTTATCACACTCGCCATCGTTGTGTTCTTTTGGGGGCTCATTCAATATCTATTGAAAGACGGCGCAGAAGGCAAGGCAGAAGGCCTCAAGATTATGCTCATGGGAGTTGTTACTATTTTCGTCATGGTCTCGATCTGGGGAATCATCCGCCTCCTTCAATCAACGTTCCGCGTGACTTCGACGGAGCCGGTTATTCCCAAGACGATACAGCTCGATACGCGCTTTGTGCAATAGACCGAGCGCCTTTAGAATATGTTTCCCATTGATGTGGCAGGAAAGGGCACAGCGCTCTTGGATCGCATAGTCACCTACCTCATTGACCCGGCGGTCAAAGTAGTCTTCACGCTCGGACTATTGGTCTTTTTCATCGGCATTGTCGAGTTTCTCTGGGCACTCAAGGATGGAAAACCGAGCGAGACAGGAAAGCAACACATCATCTATGGATTGGTGGGTATGTTTATTATGGTGTCAGTCTATGGAATTATTTCCATGATCATGAATACGCTCGGAATCGACTTTGGTACAGCAACGGACGTGAGTCGAATTAACGCGGTTGGTAGTGTAAACTTCGGGCAGTAATCCTTTTTTTTGCTTCAGACTCTTTTTTTGTGGGCAGGAGAGGACTCGAACCTCCATGCCTTGCGGCGCCGCGTCCTAAGCGCGGTACGTCTACCAATTTCGCCACCTGCCCATCCCTAGGAATATACCATGACAAAGATATATTTCATGCTATATTTTCGAGATCCGCCCATAGCTCAGCTGGTAGAGCAGCTCGCTCTTAACGAGAAGGTCCTAGGTTCGATCCCTAGTGGGCGGACTCACGACGAAAAGACAGTGCCTTCGCACTGTCTTTTCGCGTTAGTCCGAGACGGAGGCATGTTTCTCCAGCAGGAGAAACGGCCGAGTCGTGCCCAGGTCGGCATTTTCCGCGACGGCGGAAAATGAACGGCTTGGGGACACGAAAAGACAGTGCCTTCGCACTGTCTTTTCGCGTTAGTCCGAGACGGAGGCATGTTTCTCCAGCAGGAGAAACGGCCGAGTCAGGGCCTTCAAATCATCTGCGTACTTTGACGCAATAGTCGAGAAGTGCCCCGGCAACGTTGCGCGGTTTTCCCGTTGAGGGGAAATGGTGCATATCGATATAGGGAATACTGTTGACTTCAAGTATCGCGCAGCGCTGTTGCTTTGGTGAGCGTGCAATATTGTCAAAAATACAATCAATTCCTATTATTGGAGCTTTGCAAAGTTCGTACACTTTTTTCAGAATGTCGGCGATTTCGGAGTGTACGAGGTCGGTGACATCGTGAATATCAGCACCCGCGGTCATGAGTATTTTATCGTGCACATACACCTTTACTCTGGTCGCTGGTACGCTTGTAATAGCGAGTCCAGCCGTCCTTAATAGTGCATGTGTCTTTTCACTGACAGTTAGGTGATGCAGTGTGTAGTTCTTTTTATGTAATGGCCCGCGCCGATTTGATGTATTTTTTACTTTGATTAATTCTTCGATTGATGAGTATCCATCGCCAATGACATGTGCTTTCTCTCGCTCACACACGGCAACCAATGTTCCATCGACAATCGTCGCACGGTAGACTTTCCCAGGTATGTACTCCTCAACAATCACCTCACGACTAATGATCTGCGCGATACGAAATGCCTCACGTAATTCGGTCTCGTCGTGAATATTACAAACAGTGTGCTTACTGAGTGAACCTGCCCGAGGTTTTACGACAAGTGGGTAATTCAATTCTTGACGGATATAATACAACGCTTCCGAGACATACTTGAATGCACGACCACGCGCGACCGGAAGTTTATTCGTGCTCAATACAGATTTTAGGTGCGCCTTATCATCGAAATCAATCGTCGCGATATAGCCAGAGGTTACGTGCGGCAAAACTTCGAAAAACTCTTTATGCGAATCTATTTGTAGAGAGAAATGAGCGGTGCTTCTTCCGAAGAGTCGAATTGAACGTACTGTAATACCGCGAGATGCTGCTTCTTGTGCAATTACGCGCGAGCGATTATATATCCCTTCATCGGTATCCTCAATCGAAACTTCTTTCATGATTCCGAGTGAGAGAAGTATTGAGAAAAGGTTGCGTAAAACTGTACTTCGAAGCCATGCTTGTGCTTTGCGCGGTAGGCCAAGGTTAGGAAAAGAGCGGGGAACTAGTCGCGCAAGTACCGCATCAATCTTCTCAAGAATATGTGATGCAGAGACTTCGTAGGGGTCGCAATAAATGCAGAAGCGTTTCTGCGGAGGATTAACATTGTGATTCATTGTATCGGAGGTCTCGTATTTTTGCCGGGAGTGGGACTCGAACCCACAACCCCTTTCGGGGGAAAGATTTTAAGTCTTCTGCGTAAACCATTCCGCCATCCCGGCCCTCTATTCGTTTCTCATGCAATGATCTTCGTTCTCATGGCACCTATCAGCCCGCTCACCATTCCGCCATCCCGGCAAGTGTTGGTCAAGTATCTCACGTGATTGAGAGATATCACTTTATAGCATGCATTAGAGCGAGATTGAACGTAAATACTCTTTAAACTCTGCGTTGATTTCCGGGTGCTTGAGCGCGAATTCTACAACCGTTTTTAAATATTCAAGTTTGTTACCGGTGTCATAATACTTCCCATTGGCTATTTCGACTGCGTAAATATCCTCCTTCTTTGCGAGTGTGGTGATTGCATCAGTGAGCCATAATTCATTACCTTGCCCAACGGGTGTTGCCTCGAGGATGTCAAAAATTTCCGGCGGAAGAACATACGCACCGTGCGCGGCAAGGTTTGACGGAGCTTCTCCTGCTTTTGGCTTCTCCACAATGCGATTGATTTTGTAGACATTTCCTTCAATGGGAGATATATCGGCGATTCCGTACTTTCCGGTTTTATCTTCAGGAACGCGCACAGCAGAAATGCAGGGTTTTGAATATTTCTCGTATGCATCAATAACTTGCTTTAAGCGCGGTGGATTGGAATAAATAAATTCATCGCCCCACATGACCGCAAATGGTTCGTTGCCGACGACGTGCCGCGCATTCATAACGGGAGTGCCATTACCATAGGGGCCCTTCTGCCTTATGTAGACGAAGTTCGCGAGGTTTGCAATGTTACGTACTTCCTCCGCTTGTTTTTCCTTGCCGCTCTCAAGGAGTCGCTTTTCAAGCTCGTACGGGTAGTCGAAATGGTCTTCGATGGAGCGCTTGTGCCACCCGGTTACCATGATGATGTCAGTAATACCGGATGCGACGGCCTCTTCGACAATGTACTGAATGATCGGCTTATCAACAATCGGAAGCATTTCCTTTGGCATCGCTTTTGTCGCAGGGAGAAAGCGTGTTCCCATGCCGGCAACCGGTATGACACATTTGGTGATTTTTTGCATATCGTAATCCTGCTTTGATGGCGTCGTTTAGTCAATAAAGGGCTGTGGGCAGAATGAGGCCTTTGGTCATTTTGATAACCCACGGTTCTCAACGGTTGGCAGCGTTTTGCTCGCCACGCTGCTCTCCTCCCCGGAAAACTCCCGTTTTCCGACCCTTTCCCACGCCCCAGGCGTTCAAAAATAGCTTCGTAATTTATTGGAGGCCTGGGTCGGATTTGCACCGGCGCATAGAAGTTTTGCAAACTCCCGTGTTAACTAACTTCACCACCAGGCCGTGGCGACAATATAGCATGAAGTGTATTTAATTTCGCGTCAGTTCGTCGATCTTCTGTCGATTTGCTTCGCCAAGGTCAATGACGAAATCGACTGTGGGGACATTGCGCAGGACCGTTTTTTCTTTGAGGTAGTCGTGGAAATCGGAGCGCAAACGCTTTAATTCCTTGAGAACCTCCTCTTCGCGCGATTTTGGGATGATCGAGACGAACACCGTGACGTTTTTGAGGTCAGGATCAATGACAGCTCTTGTGACGGTAATGAGTGCACCGCCCGCCCGAGCGTTCAGGGCTAAAAAAGATCCCGCTTTGTGCGCGATTTCTTCTGCAACTCGGTTTTGTCGTCGTGATGAATTCATCATACCGTTGTTGTACGGAAACATTCAATAACATCGCCTTGTAAAATCTCGTGTTCGGACGTAATCTCCGCGCCAAATTCGCCGCCCGTCTCCACACGATCCACGGTTTGTTTGTGCGACTGGAGTCCTGCTATCTTCCCAAGACCGACGTTTTCCTGACGGCGCAAGATGCGCACTGCAGCGCCTTTTTCCATGCGACCATCAAGGACCGAGCCCCCAATCACGCGGCTTTCACGGCGCGAAGAGAATTGAGCAAGAATTTTTGCGCGGCCAATTTTTTCTTCCACAGTGCGCTTCGGTGCCGCCGCTTTCATTAATTCCTCAACGCGCTCGGCGAGTTTGTAAATAATATTAAATGTTTCAATGGCAACACCGTGCTGGCGTGCGCTTTCTTGGGCGAGCGGATCTATCGGTACATCGAAGCCAATAACAGCTGCCGGCGTGCCGTGCGAAGCAATTGCAGCTTTTACGTCGTTTTCTGAAATTGCGCCAATGCCGCTTACAATAACGCGTACACCCATATATTCATCGCCGATTTTCGCGAGCTCGTGCACGATGCCCTCAAGCGAGCCGGTGACATCAGCACGAATAATGACCGGAAGGTAAAACTTACCGGAAGTATCTTCCGTTACCGCATTCACCATCGTGCGTTCAAACTTGGGGCGACTAAGTTCAGCGTCGTGCTTGTTCTTGAAGGAGATAAACTCGGATCCAACTTCCGGAAGTTCATCGAAGCCATAGAGCGTGACCGGCGTGGAAAATGTCGCTTCTTTGAGAGTTTTACCCAGATGATTCTCCATGATGCGTACCGGCGCAATTGAGCGTCCCGCGAGAATGGCCATGCCGCTTTTCAGTGTACCTTCCTTGATAATAAGCGTTGCTGCGATACCACGTTTTTCGTCGCGATGCGCCTCGACGACATACCCTGCGGCGCGCGCGTTCGGGTCGGCGCGCAATTCGGCGAGTTCTGCGACAAGTAAGATGAGATCAAGGAGTGTTTCGACGCCCTCGCCCGATTTGGCAGAAATTGCAGCCCACGGAATATCGCCACCGAATTTTTCAAGATAGATATGATGCTCGAGAAGGGAGGCCTGTGTACGCGAGAGGTCGGCGTTCGGCTTGTCGATCTTGTTGATCGCGACGACAAAGGAGGTGTTGCTCGCGCGGATGCTCTCAAGCGCCTCGAGCGTCTGCGCCTTGACGCCATCGTCAGCGGCAACAACAAGGATCGCAATGTCGGCGATCTTTGCTCCGCGGGCACGAATCGCCTGGAATGCTGCGTGGCCGGGCGTATCGATGAAGGTGATTTTCTTAAGGACGCC
>CAYMRY010000018.1:0-5815 GCA_964393065.1 uncultured Candidatus Saccharibacteria bacterium | reverse complement strand
GTCGGGAATCCGGGCGCGATACATGCAGAGGGCTTGCATGCGCGCGAAGCGCTCGAAGATGCGCGTGCGACAATTGCCGCCGAGCTTGCGTGCAAGGCTCGTGAGATTATTTTTACTTCCGGTTTATCCGAATCTCTTAATCTCGCCATTTTAGGAACGGCGCGGGCACGAGATATCGCCGGCACATTTGCAAATACTCATTGGATTGTGAGTTCTATTGAGCATTCGGCGGTCCTCGAAAGTTTTGCAGAAATTGAGCGACTCGGCGGTGCAGTGACCTACATCGATCCGGATGCGCGTGGCCTTTTCTCGCCCGATATCGCTCTGCGCGCACTAAGACCGAACACTGTTTTTCTTTCGATTGGTTGGGCGAACAACGAAGTAGGGGTTCTGCAACCGATCCGCGAGATCGCGCAAGCACTGCGTGAGCTTCGGTCCAATGATGGACCTACGAAGTCCATCATGTTGCACGCCGACGCAGGCCAGGCACCGCTCTACGTTGTGCCGCATGTGAATACACTTGGCGTAGATCTACTTTCCCTCGGTTCAAATAAATTGTACGGGCCGCATGGAATTGGTGCTTTGTATGTCGGAAAAAACGCGTCGATTGCGCCAATTATTCTTGGCGGCGGGCAAGAACGCGGCTTCCGCTCTGGAACGGAAAATGTTGCGCTCGCTGTGGGATTTGCCTCTGCCGTGCACGCCATTGCGCGAGAGCGACACGAAGAAGAGCGTCGCTTGCGAGCCCTTCGTGATACCTTTGCCCGCACTATTCTCGAACAAATCCCCACGGCCGTTGTAAACGGCACTCTTGATCGCGGACTCCCGCATCTGCTTAATATTTCAATTCCCGATATTCAAAGTGAATACATAACGCTTGCACTCGACCGCGTAGGGATTGCGCTCTCAACGAAGAGCGCCTGCAATGAGGGTATCGAAGGAAAATCTCATGTACTTGAAGCGATGTATGCGACTGAAAAGGGAGCGGAATCGCGTGAGTGGCGTTCGGCTAACACGTTGCGCTTTTCTCTTGGTCGCGAGACGACCGCGCATGAACTCGAGCAGGTAGTTTTAGAACTTGCACGAATCGTTGAGCGCGCAACGAGAAGGGACTAGTGCATTTTTAGGTACTTGGTACTTGGTGCCTGTGCATAGTATTATGCGGCTATGGACCTCGAGCAGCTCAACAAATCACAAATTGTGCTGCTCACTCTCCTCGTGAGCTTCGTCACTTCTATTGCGACAGGCATCGTCTCGGTCACTTTAATGGAGCAAGCGCCGCCCGCCATCACGCAGACCGTGAATCGAATCGTCGAGCGTACCGTTGAAAAGGTTATTCCACAGGAAGCGCAGGTCGCCGCGGCGGCAACGACGGTGACCGAAAAAACAGTCGTCATTCACGAAGTTGATACGATTGCGGACGCGGTCACAAAAACAGAGGCGATTGCCGTTCGCCTTTTTGCAGAGGAAAAGGATGCGGCAGGATATACGGTAGAAACATTCCTCGGACTTGGTGTTGTTGCATCGAGCGACGGCTTAATCTTCGCCGATAGCGTGTCCATTTCTGACAGTGCAAAAATTGCGGTCGTTCGTTCGGACGGGCAGCGTGCAGCTGGGCGCGTTGTTGGGCGTGATAAGGACGCGGGCATTGTGCGCATTCAAGCGGCAAGTACGACGGACGTGCAGCTCGAGGGAGGGAAGACGGAAACCAAACCGCTTTCTTGGATTGCAGCGACGTTCATGAATTCATCACCCAACTTAGGGGAGACTGTAGTTACTCTCTCGGGCAAAAATGCAACACGAATAGCAAATGGGATTGTTACTGCATTCGCGCGCGGAGAGGGCGATACTATTCGAGTTATTGAGACCAGTATCCCAGATAGTGGATTCGTGCCAGGGAGCCCCTTGATAACAGCTTCCGGAGAGGTTTTGGGTATAGCTACGTCTCAGAGTAAACAGGTGGTCGCGGGCGGGTTTCTTGCCTCACCGATTGTATTGTCGTATAATAAAGTCCTCGAGGAGAAAAAGGAAACCAAATCAGCGCCATAGGATAGGGCGGGCGCGGTTAGAAGCTAAGAAAACAACTATGACACCTTTCAATAACTTCACTACCAAGGCCAAGGAAGCTATACATCGAGCACATCAGCTTGCTGTTGAGCGTGGTCACAATCAGGTATCCACAGCACACCTGGTCTCTGCACTTTTGATGCAAGAAGAGACGATGGTGCTCCCCATGCTCGATCAGCTCGAGATTGATACCGCGCACCTTTCCGATTCAGTGATGGAGCTTATTGAAGGTGGTGGGGGCTCAACAGTTTCTCCATCATTCCAGCTCTACCTTACGCCGGAGCTTGTCCGCGTGTTTGAAGCTGCTCCCCGCATTGCTGCTAGCTTTAACGATCAGTTCGTTTCTCCTGAGCACCTGCTCCTTGGTGTCATCGAGCATCCGGGACCCGTTGCTGAGGCGCTTTCGCGCTTCCGCATTGATCGCGCGGCTGTTGCGCGTGTCCTTGCCGACATTAAAGAAGGGCGCATTCGCGACGTGGAAACTGAAAAGAAGCCACGCGCCTTGGTGCGCTTTGCACGCTCACTTACTGATCGCGCGCGAGAAAATAAGCTCGATCCTGTGATTGGTCGCGATCAGGAGATCACCCGCGTCATCCAAATCCTCTCACGTCGCACCAAAAATAATCCGATCTTAATCGGCGAGGCCGGAGTCGGAAAGACAGCAGTTGCAGAAGGTCTCGCAACTCGTATTGCCACCGGAGATGTTCCGGAATCCCTTCGCGGAAAGGAGCTGATTCAACTTGATCTCGGACTCCTCGTTGCAGGTACCAAGTACCGCGGCGAATTCGAAGAGCGACTGAAGGCGGTCATGAAAGAAGTCGAACGATCGGAAGGGAAGATCATTCTTTTCATCGACGAACTTCATACGCTCATCGGTGCGGGTGCCGCAGATGGCGCACTCGATGCCTCCAACATGTTGAAACCAGCACTTGCGCGCGGCGAGATTCGCGTTGTCGGTGCGACTACGCTCAAAGAATATCAAAAGCACATCGAGCATGACGCAGCGTTCACACGCCGCTTCCAGCCCGTCTATGTGAATGAGCCGTCGCTCGATGATGCGGTATCCATTTTGCGTGGCCTCAAGGAGCGCTACGAACTCTTCCACGGCGTTCATATCACCGACCAGGCAATAGTCGCTGCCGTTCAGCTCTCTTCACGCTACATAACCGAAAGATTCCTTCCGGATAAGGCGATCGATCTAATCGATGAAGCCGCATCGGCCCTCAGACTCTCTCTTGAAAATAAACCGCCGCTGCTTGAAGATGCGCACCGCAAGATCATGCGTCTCGAAATCGAGAAAGAAGCTCTTAAAAAGGAATCCGAAGAGGGGGAGCAGAAGGCAAAGGCGCGCGTGAAGTCAATCGAGCAAGAAATCGCAGATCTGCGCGACTCAACGCACGAGCTCGAATTGAAATGGAAGAATGAGAAGGAGTCACTTGGTGAAATTAAGCGTATCAAGAAAGAACTCGAAGCTGCGCGTATTGATGCCGAACATGCGGAAGCACGATCCGATCTCACGAAAACAGCCGAGATTCGGTATGGCCGCATCCCTGCTCTTGAGCATGAACTTGAAGTACAGACGAAACGTCTTAAGAAACTCCAGGTAACGCGTCGTGTCCTCAAAGAAGAGATCACCGACGAAGATATTGCATCGGTTGTTTCCCGCTGGACCGGTGTTCCCGTATCACGAATGCTCGAAGAGGAGGCAGAGAAGCTTTCTCGTCTCGAAGATGAGCTCAAAAAGCGCATTATCGGTCAAAACGAAGCGGTGCAAAAAGTTGCGGATGCTATCAAGCGATCACGCGCCGGAATTTCAGACCCACACCGCCCTGTCGGATCGTTCCTTTTCCTCGGGCCAACTGGCGTCGGTAAAACCGAGCTTACGCGAGCCCTCGCCGATCTTCTTTTCAATAGCGATAAATCCTTGATTCGCGTTGATATGTCGGAGTATATGGAGAAGCATTCCGTCTCAAAAATGATCGGCTCTCCGCCGGGGTATGTTGGACATGACGAAGGAGGCGGCCTTACGGAGCTCGTGCGTCATCGCCCCTATTCAGTCATTCTCTTCGATGAAATCGAAAAGGCCCATCCGGAAGTCTTCAATGTCCTCTTGCAGGTACTCGACAACGGTCGCCTCACCGATTCAAAAGGACGCACGGTGAACTTCAAGAACACCGTCATCATCATGACCTCGAACATCGGCTCCGAGCACATTGATCGTATGTCGGGTCTCGGCTTCTCATCGGGAGGATCAGTGACGGAGGGTGAGCGCTACGAACAGGTGAAAGAAAAAGTGACAGGATCGCTCAAAGAGTTCTTCCGTCCGGAATTCTTGAATCGTCTCGACGAAATTGTGCTCTTCAATATTCTTTCTCAAGAAGCAATTCGTGAAATAGTGAAGCTACAGGTAGATATCGTTGTGAAGCGACTCGCCGAGAAGAACATATCGCTCACATTCACTGAGGCCGCGCTTGCCGATCTTGGCAAAGAAGGGTACAGCACGCAGTACGGTGCCCGACCTCTCAAGCGATTGATTCAGACCAAAATCCTGACGCCACTTGCCAATATGATGGTTGCACGAGGCGTTCTTGATGGTGGTTCGGTTGCCGTTGATGTGAAAGAGGGTGTTTTCACCTTCGATGTACGCAAGAGCGCAGAGCGCCCGCGCGGCCGTGCTCGCGCACACGTGACCGTATAAGTTGGACTCGCACAAGACAGGAAGTTGGTGCATAATACCGGAGCATCGCAAGATGCGTCGATGGTAGAGCGGTCAATTACACCGCGCTGTAGACGCGGCGGCTTCGGCCTTCGGGGGTTCGAATCCCTCTCGGCGCACAAATCGGCCAACCCCAGAGCATGCTCTGGGGTTGTTGCCGTTTGTAGTAGCCGGGAGGGATTCGAAAGACGAAGGCGGGGTACCTGCAAGCTTGCGGGTCGCCGAGCGGGGTCGCAGAATTTTCTGAGCGACGGCGAGGAAAGTATCTGTGACCGAATCCCTCTCGGCGCACAAAAACCCGAAACCCACGCGTGTCGTGGGTTTTGTGCTTTTCCCCAAGTGAGCCTGATATCAAGCATCCCAGTGCTACACTTATCGCATGCGATCCTTTCGACTTGCGCTTCTTAGTGGTTACTACGCGCTTGTATGTACGGTTCCGATGCTCGCTCTCGGACAGAGTGCACTTCCGAAGCAAATAGTTCCTTGTAGCGGAGCAATCGCTCGAAATGGAATCCCCGCGTGTACGTGTGATCACATCGTTGCTCTCGCGCAAAACCTCATGAACACGGGTATTTTTTTCTTCGTGATATTTGCCGCGGTCATGTTCGCGTATGGTGGTTTTCTGTATCTGACGAACGAGGCGATTGGTAAACAGCAGCAGGCGAAGGGGATCTTTAAGAATGTGGCCATAGGCCTTGTGGTCATTCTCAGTGCATGGCTTGTTGTCGATGTGATCATGAAATCGCTTCTTGGGGGCTCTTTTGGGCCCTGGAATGCGGTTGCGCCGCTCCAGGAGGTTTGTCGCTCTCTCGGTATCACATAATAGCCCTGAAAAGGTTATCGAGGGCAAAAGTTGCGAAAATGGCTTAATTACGGTACAGTGTCGCGCATGTCTCAAGATCAACTCATCAAGCTCACCTGCGATAAGTGCAAGCGCACCAACTATTGGTCACGCAAAAATAAGAAGCTGGTGACCAAAAAAATCGAGCTCAAGAAGTACTGCAAATGGTGCAGAGCCAGCACTAAGCACAA
>CAYMRY010000017.1:0-15240 GCA_964393065.1 uncultured Candidatus Saccharibacteria bacterium | reverse complement strand
GTATTTCCGCTCGCCCCGGCGTGATGGAGAACGCGGCTCAAAATCTCTTGGGTCTCTCGACCGAAGCAATCAAAGGTATTGGCAACGATATCATCTTCGGCCAATTCCGCACCGTGATCGCAACACTCACGATCGAGGAGATCAACGCAGACCGCGACAAATTCATTACACTGGCACGACAATCTATCGACAACGAACTCGTCAAGGTCGGCCTCGAACTCGTGAACGTGAACATCCACACCATTGCGGATGGTAGCGGTTACATCAAGGCGCTCGGTCAAAAAGCAGCAGCCGAAGCTCTGAACAAGGCCAAGAAGGAGGTGGCCGAGCAAGAGCGCGAAGGCGCGGTTGGTGTCGCGGAAGCAGAAAGGGAGCGCCGCACAAAAGTCGCGGAAGCCGACGCGAAGGCAGTCGAGGGTGAGAACAAAGCGAAAGCCGAAATTGCTCGCTCGCAATCTGAACGTGACGTTCAAATTGCAGAATCAATGCGTGCCGCAGAAGTAGCGCGCCGCACGAAGGCAGCTGAAGCTGAGAAGGCAGCGTATGAGGCGGAGGAACAAGCTGCCTTAGCTAAGGCCAGTCTCGAAAGAGCAGAGAAGACGGTCCAAGAAGTCGTTGCCGCAGAAATTGCAAAGACGGTCACTGAGACTCGTGCACAAGCCGAAGCGGAGCGCATGCGTCGCGAAGCTGAAGGTCGTGCGGCGGGTGTTCTTGCCGAGCGCAAGGCTGAGGCCGAAGGTCTCGAAGCGGTGCTGCGCGCGCACGCAAAAGGACTCGAAGAAATCGTTAAGGCCGCGGGAGGAAATCCTCAGGTTGCACTCGGACTCCTCATCCAGAAGCAGCTGCCCGAATTGATGCACATGTACACCGAAGCGGTGAAGGGCATCAAGATCGACAAAGTTGTTCTTATGGGCAACGGCGAGAACGGCGGCGGTGTTGCAGATCATGTGAGTGGCCTCTTCAAAGCCGTTCCACAACTCAAGGAGATGCTGCAGTCGGTCGGTATGGATCTTCCTGAGTGGCTGGCAACCGGTATTAAGCCCAACGGCGCGATACCGCATCACTCGCCAACTCAAAGTGCGGCGGAGTAACGTTCGCACTCACAGCAATGAGGCCCCGGATTCGTCCGGGGCTCTTTCTTTTAAAATAATGAAGGAAAAGGCTTTATCAATTCCCCTACCGACACTGCACGATAAGTGAATGCGTATCCTTCCCGCTCAGATTGAGGTCGGTGACTTTACCAAGAAGTGATGTTCCATCAAAAGTAACGTCACGAATAGTTGAAGGCAACTGAATGGAAAAAGAAAAACCAACCGACGATAATTGCAATGAACCTTTATCTGTTCCATTTGCGGTGAGAGGAATGCCGGGAATGGTAATGTCAGCCGAGTCGCCACTTTGAATCGCCTCATTCGGGAGCGAGAGCCCGGGAAGAGAAATGGGAATCGCACCATGCGCGACCATGGTGCCACATCCGTCGTTATGCAATGTGACGACAACTGAACTCTGATACATGAGCGCCACCCCGACCGCCACGAGAGTCACGAGCCCGAGCGGCCCTTTCGCCCCTTTTACGATGCGCAGCCACGTATTCCCGCCGTCTGTTTTTGCATCCGGTGAACCAAGCTCCCCCTGAACGCGCACAATTTCAGTTCGTAAATTTTTCCAAAGCGAGATTAAGAGAAGAAGCGCACGTTTGTATTTCTTTTCGTCGTCGGTGTTTTCAGGAAGATGCTCGGCAGTCAGCTGTACAATCTCTCCGTCCTGGATTTTAGTGACGGTGGACAACGCCGCATCACACTCCGCCAAATGTTTGTCGACTTTTGGATTGATGCCTTCGATAAGAGTTCGCAAAGATGTTATTTTTTCGCGCGAAAGCGTCATATCGCTACAGAGCGAAAGCGCTGCGGAAAGTCGTTTTTGAGATTCTGCAACCGTAAGCATAACGCAAGCATACGCATGAGACGCTTCTGCGCAAGGAAAAAAAGAAAGTCGAAGGGGACGCGGCAGCGTCCCCTTTATTAGCTTTCACGATGTCTTTTACTCTTCGCTCACCGCACCAAGCCGCTTAAGCGCCTCGTGGGCACGATAGTCCGAATCTTCTTTGGTGAGCGCAAGTTTGTATGCGGCAATAGCTTCTTCACGTTTGCCGAGTTTTTCATACATGGCACCCTGCCAAAAGATCGAATCAAACCGCTCCGGCATGAGGCGATCTGCTGATTTGAAATCACGAAGCGCACGATCGTATTCCCCTAGCTCACCATACGCGCGTCCGCGATTGAAGTGTAGATCGGATATAAGATATTCAGCCGCGCCCTCCTGCTCGAGAAGTGTGATCGCACTATCATAATCACGAACTGCTTCCCGAAATGAGCGCAGCTCGAAATAGATGTTTCCACGCCGGTAATGAATCGCGGCAAGCGAATAGTCGCTGTGTTCTTTCGCCGTAATTACCTGCGAACAGACGCTAAGCGCAAGATACGGCTCGCTTTCTTCTGTGCAATTCTTGAAGTAATCGGCGCGAGCAGGAAACGCACAACATGCACACAGTGCACCCGCCCCAATAAGGCGTCGGATGGTGCGACGACGACTAACCATAGTGATCTCCTTTTACTCCGTGTACCTAATTCACCTTGTATCACGCGCAGAGTTCTGAACAAAGCCATGCATAAAATAAAGCCGCCACCGAATCTCGGTGGCGGCTCGCACAAAGACCTCTACATTACTGAACGCGAATCTGCTCGAATCGCTCACGAGTACTCGGTGTGACTCCCAGCCGATTGAGAATCTTGCCGATCTCGTCAGCGGTGCACTTGGACTTCACGAGGACACCAGAGCCCTCGGGCGAGGCGGCGATTGCCGTATCCCAATACAGCGGGTGCCGCAATGAGTCGATGTAGTCGTCCTCGAACATCGTCGCCGGCCCCACGCACGCAGAGGACAAACCAAGCTGAAGCATCCACTGCGCATGTGCTGTGCCAGTGAGCGTAAACACCACCAGAATCGAGCATGCAAGCTTATTTAACATTTCCGTACTCCCATCGATGGAGGCCCTGGTCGGCCACCGAAATGTATATATAACGATTTCTATATTATGTCAATAGTATTATATGGGGTATACCTAGTCACAATTGCTCTCTGGAAAAGAGAACGCGGGCGACTGTGTCGCCCGCGTTAAAATGCCTCCTTAATAGTGAGCTCGCCCGAAATACTGATGCGACCCGAGCATCACGTCCTTCGCCGTATCGTACACTTCTTCAACTCCGGTAAAATGTCGGAAAGAGGGTTCGGGATTTCCATACCGAAGGTTCCATTCGCGGATCAATGTATTCGCGTACCGAAGCCCCTCATCCTCGTAACCACCCACGCCGCGGCAGCCCCAAAAACCAACGGATGGATTCTGGTAAGCCGCTCGTAGTGCGCCTTTCAAGCAGCGCCTCGCCTCCTTAGTGTACGAACCAGCATACGACATAGTCCAGATGGGAACCGTTTCGAGTGGTCTTTTGAACGCAGGAAGTTCGACGTCGAGGAAAATTGTCGTCGCACCCGAACTTACGTCGCTCCAGGGAGTTGAGCTCCACCTATCGACGAAATGAAGCGGCCCCTCTGTGAATGAATATTCTTTGTAGCCATCTCGACTCGAAGCGCGTGGCGGTGTGCCCGACACATAGCCCTTGAGATTGCATCGACGAAAGAAACTCTCAACCGCAGCCCAGTCGATATCCTGCAACGCCATCGGAATCGTCATACCTATCTCCATCTGCGCGTTCTAACCGCAATTACTATAGCCCGTGGTATCGCCAAAAAGCAACCATGCCTATACCTCCCCACTTTCAGGTAATAGCAGCCTGTCCATTACTACTCAGAGTCTCAAGCATCAAAATATCATACCCCTTGTGCACATAGTCGTCTTCGGTAACGCCGAGCTCTGTTAGGAGCGCCTTCATCTCCCTTTGAATCCGTGGCGCATCTGCTTCGTCTGCAATTTTTTCAAGTTCAATAAACATCCCCAAACCATCGACGTCATCGAAGCAGATTTCGAAATCACGATGCTTCGTGGTGGTGCGCTTCTTGATGGTGCGCACCACTTCTCTGAGGCCCAGCATCTCCAAAATTCCCCGCGCCTCCTCCACCGAATCAATCACGACTCCGTGCTCACGTTTAACTAAACTCTCTTGGCCAGATTGCTGCTTCGATTTCTTCGCCGTGAGAATTGCTTTCCCGCCATTTTCAATACGAATACGCAGAAAGACTGGGTTGTTGAGAAACGCCTCCATCGAAGAGCACTCCTTTGCCCACACGCGATCATCTTGCATGATTGGATCGGAAAACTCGCATCCAAGATTGGTGAGGCGTTGCATCACACTTTTCCCTTCCTTCAGACGCGCTTTGATTTCAATTTCCATACGAGAAGCATAGCGCCTCCTTAAGAAAAGAAGAAACCGCCCGACAATAGCCGAGCGGTTGATTGTACATAGGCACGCTAGTAGAGCTCAATCCCGCCCTCTGGCGATGGAAACGAGGTGTCCCCGGCGAAAGCCCAGAGTGGTGCCTTGCTCAAGATTTTACCGCAGCGTTTCCCTGTGAGTTGATGATCACAATCGGGAATAACCTGCAATACTTTTCGTGTGGCATTTTGTGCAAGATCAAAATAACGCACACCAGTCTCATCGCCAATTACTTCGTCTTTATCACCAACGGCAATCCAGACTTCTCCTATGTAGCGCGGCAGTCCACATCGTATCGCCTCACCGACGTTATCCGCGGGATTGATGAGAAGGATTTTTGAAGCGCCGAGCACATGTGCGCACGCCGCAATGGCACCCGCACCCGCGGAAAAACCCATAAGGTACAGCGCCGGATGAGGAACGCCGGTAAGAACCAGCGCATTTTTCATAGCGTAGTCGCGAACCGTCCACAAATCAGCCACCGCGCTTATTTCGTAAGCCTCATCCTGCCACACTGTATTCTGCATTTGAACACAGGCACCGATTTTCTGCGCGGCGAGATGCGAGCAAAGTGTCCGATACTTATTGTTATAGCCATCGATCGTTCCTCCATATCCCGGGTAATTTATGATGATCGCTGCCGTCGACGACGGATGCGCGATAACCGGAATCCGGGCACCGTTCGATCGCTGAGCAGTGTCGTGAAAGCAGGTGCTAGCCACTCGATTTCCTTTCGTGTGTTGATCAAAACTTTGTAGAGTCTACGGCAAAGAACTCGAAGAGGCAATGCGAGCTAACGAGTCTCACGACCCTTTCCCCGAATACTTCTTAGACCAAAATCGCCGCACAAAGGTATAGCGCCGCACAAAGAGCAAATGTACCGACGGTGCTCACAAAAAAGGTGACCGCTTCTTTCTTTTTTCCTTCAAGAAAAAGAAGGATTGGCTGCAGAAAAAAGAGCATACCCATTACCGAAACGGAAAGAACAAGAAGCGAGAGCATCGCCATTGGGATAAGGAGTGATTCCTCAGTCCCACCGTCGGTAATTGTCGACATAAAAAGCACAATGCCAGCAATATAGAGTGCGGCAAAAACTGCGTTCGCGTACGGATTCCTGATCATAGCGGCTGGGGGGCAGACTTTTGAATAGCACGTGCCGCGTACATGAATGGAATATCTACAATGCCCACGAGCCATTTCGTAACAATGAGACCCGTGATGAGAGGAAGAATGGGCATAACACCGTAAAATGCGAGGACGACGAAGACAATGCTGTCGATTGCCATTGCAGGAAGCGAGCTGAAAGCGTTTCGCATCCACAAATGCCGACCACCAGTATATTCCTTAAACCAGTGGAAGACATAGGCATCAAGCGATTCGCTCACGAGAAACGCAATGAGTCCCGCAATTACGAGACGTGGTACCGTGCCCAGCACCGTCTCGAATGCCGCTTGGTTCGTAAAGAAGGGCGCGCCCGTAGCCTGTAACACAAGATATGAAAACACTACGAAAGCGATCTGCGCACACAGAGCGAGCCAAATCATGCGCTGCACCTCGGAGCGTCCAAAACGTTCATTGACGATATCCGTAAGAAGAAAGGTGACGGAAAAAAGTAATACGGCACCGGGTGCAAAAAAGGTTGCAAAACCAAAATCGAAGGCGATTGTTTTCGACGCGAGGATCGACGCGGCTACAGCGAGTGTAATGTAAAGCGCGAGGAGCGCATCTGACTTCCCTGTTCGGCGCACATACAATGCGCCGCCGAGCGCAAAAAGCGAAATGAGAATAATCCACACTACAGCGATAAGGAGCGTCATCGTGCCATCATATCTTGCCAAGCACCGTACGCAACTGCGCGATAGAGTTCATAACGTGACCACATTTTCTTCATACAAACAATAGCTCGCATACGTTACTATGCCATCGGCGCTGTTCTCACAATCTGAGAAACAGCAGTATCTTCCAAATAAGGGAGTCCTCAATGGCAGAGCGCTTAACACGTGTCAGTGTACTTCTCGTATGGATGAGCGTGGGAGCGCTAGTCGCTTACCTCGCGAGCGCGTACCTCGGCCCCCCACAACCGAATCACGTCAGAGTCGGCGTATGTGCTCTCGCGGTCATGCCGGGACTGTTGCTCTTTATCGTTGGTGTTGGTCGCAGATTTCGAGATGGATTCGCGACTTTCGTGACGTACAACTACCGCATAGCTGGCGCTCTGTTGTGCGTCCTGTTACCCCTTGCTGTATGGATTACTTACCCGCTCGTAACTACGCACTTCGTACTACCGATGCATGAGTGGGCATTTCAGTGCACAAACGGTGACTGCCGCTGGCACAAGCACGTGCTCGTGAGCAAATCCGCGGATCCCTCCGAACCCCGTGTTGAAAGCTACATTCCCTCAAAGACCGCGGTACCCGTAAAGGGACGACGCACATCACCGTAAGTCTTGCGCAGTGAGGAAAAACAAAAGCGCCGATGTGATGTCGGCGCTTTCTACTTTAGTCAGTGTGTCGGTCGAAGTTAATGGACCGAGGCAATTTCGAGCTCCCCTTCGGCCGCGTGACCAATTGCGGCCTGCCGAGATTCGGTCAGCGCTATCGGCGTGCCATCGGCGGCATGGAGCGCGAAGAGATCGCCACGTCGAGGCAATCCTTTGGTCGTGGGAAACATTCGCCGAGCTTCTTCATTCCTCATCACTCGAATGTAGGCAACATGCCCATCCCCCAGCCGAGCCAATTCTATCTCGGTGAGGAGAGGTTTCGCCCTGGCGGACACCCTCTTGGACTGCCGTGACTTTTTCCTCATCACCGTGCTCCTTAAGCTGAGGCTCAGTGTCTTCTTCCTCCACACTAGCAACCCCGGCATTTCGCGCAAGTGGCTATTCTCCATGCTGAGTAGCGATAGTCTGGAGCGCAACGACATACGCGGCGTCGCGTAGCGACATATCACCCGACTCGGCAACCTCATATACCCGCTCCGATGCCGTCTCCATTTTCTCTTTCAATTCCTCAAACACTCTTTCCTTTGTCCATTTCTCAGACGTTTTGTTCTGAAGCCATTCAAAGTAGCTCACCACGACCCCACCCGCATTGGCGAGAATATCCGGAATCACCTGAATGTTCGCAGCTTGAAGAATCGAATCTGCCTCGCGGGTCGTAGGACCATTGGCGAGTTCAAGCACTATAGAAGCTTTGATATCGCGGGCATTTTTTTCGGTGATAGCATTTTCAAGCGCGGCGGGCGCAAGCACATCCACAGGAAGCGCGAGAATGTCTTCCGGCGCAAGAGCCTTCCCTGGAAATC
Source organism: uncultured Candidatus Saccharibacteria bacterium (assembly GCA_964393065.1). GTDB lineage: Bacteria > Patescibacteriota > Minisyncoccia > Phycocordibacterales > UBA2100 > UBA10103. The sequence goes on along the minus strand of CAYMRY010000017.1, from coordinate 7,489 downwards.
CAGCGAACGTACCGTTCTCTTTTTTGTACTCTGCAATCGCTTCAAGATCGAGTCCTCGCTCGTCATACACGCCACCCTTAGAATCAGAAAGTGCAACAACGATCATTCCCGCCTCGCTGCAATAGCGCGCAAGATAGCTCCCTACGTTGCCGTATCCTTGAATTGCAATCGTCATCCCCTTCGCTTCTTTCCCCCATTTCTTTAAAAATGAAAAGAGCGCGTAGCTTCCACCAAGACCCGTCGCCTCGATACGACCTTCTGAACCGCCGTGTTCGATCGGTTTTCCTGTGACGACCGCCGGAGTGTGCGCGCCGAAATATGTTGAAAACTCGTCGACGATCCAGCGCATAATTTTTCCGTTCGTATTCACATCCGGTGCAGGAACGTCGCGCTCGGGCCCTAGAGAGGGAGCAAGTTCGCGTGTAAACGTGCGCGTGAGGCGCTCGAGTTCGGCTTCCGAAAGTTTCTTTGGATCAACCTCGATGCCGCCTTTCCCGCCGCCGAACGGGACGTTGAGGAGCGCGGTTTTCATCGTCATCCAAAACGCAAGCGCGCGCGCCTCATCAAGATCGACTTGCGGATGATATCGAAGCCCGCCCTTGTATGGGCCGAGAATATTGTTGTGCTGCACGCGATAGCCGCGAAATGTTTTATCTTCTCCGGAATCGAGCGTAATTGAAAACGCCGCGTCTATGATGGCGTCCGGTTTTTTAAGACGCTCCAAAAGTGTTGGCGTGATATGAGCAAGCGATCCCGCGTGTTCAAGCTGAGCGAGTGCGCGCGTCCACGGGTTTTCTTTCGAAGAAATAGTATGCATCGGTACACTGTAGCATTCGCTCCTCCATCACAAAAGAAAACGACACCCCGGGATGAGGCGTCGTTTATTGACGAAGCGATCTGTCTGCTTGTCCACAGTCAATTGGGACTGTAGCCAGTGATCCAGCTCGCGATCAACATCGCGAGCTTCGCGTGGGCGATCGCCACAACGATAGCGACCAAAAAACACAACGTGCCGGCCACAATCGACGTCATCACGTTGAATGCCGTATACGGCATAGTGCCCGCCGCTATGGGACGATCGTCACGTTGCGGATAGTCCCACTTGTCTTGTCGGTACAACATGTAAACTCTCCTACAGACGCTAGCCTTACCTGCCGCAACTATGCCACACCTTCATGAAAAGCGCAATAGACGACGTTATTCATTAAAACGCAATCTTGCGCTCGTCAAATATGTGAGACAATGGTGAAGCTGGTCATCCGGCCTTACCCATCTCAATTCCATTGCTATTATGAAATTCTATGTTCAATCGCTCATTGCTGCTCTTAGTGATGATCTTCGCCGTATTGGTGCTCGTCTCTTCCCCGGTTCGCACATCGCCCTCGTCCCCGTACCTGTCCGCGCCAATAGAGGCCAGCAAGGAGAAAGAAAAGTTCGTTAACGTAACTTCCAGCACTTCACCCCTACAGCCTGCAGAAGCTGCGAAGCCCATCGCAAAAGCAGATCCGAAAACTCCGATTTCCAAAGCAAAGCCGCCGCTCCCTACGGCGGCTGTTGTAAAGACGGTTGAACAGCCCATAACGTATACGCCTCCACCGTTACAACCCAAGAAAGTACCCGTCGAATCTGCGCAGTCTACCTCGACACAAACTCATACAAACTCGTTTAATGAGGCATTAGAAGCGAAAGTGCTCGCACTCAGTAATGAGGAGCGTGTTGCAGAAGGCCTCCCTCAGCTTGAACTCGATAACGAGCTCGCATCACTTTCTCGTGCGCACAGCGCCGATATGATTGCGAGAGCATATTTTAGCCACACCGATCCAAGCGGATGCGGCTCATCGTGTCGCGCGAATGCAGCCGGCTACCCTTGGCGCGCAATTGGAGAGAATATTTATATGTCGTCCGGATACGATTTTAATGTTGATGCCATTGCATCAATGGTTGTCGCGGGCTGGATGTCATCCCCCGGACATCGTGCCAACATACTCGGTAGTCAGTATGCAATGAGCGGAATCGGCGTCGCAATTGAAGGAGAGAGTATCTACGTGACCGCGATGTATTCGCATCCGCGCGAATGAGTCGCGTCTATTCCGCACTTGAAAGCGATGAGAGTAGCGAAGCGGCGCTCCACGCTTGTGTACGGCACGCTCCCTGACCATTTGGCCCGCAATATTCCGCAAATTTACCGCGCGAGTACACAAATAATTCAAGCGGCGTTTTAAAATGTCGATACGCGCGCATGAGGCTTCTGCGTACACGCCTCGCCTCCTCGCGAAATCCGAATGTCTCGAGGCCATCTGCAATGAGCGCGGTGTCGTGCGGCCAGATAGAGCCGTTGTGGTAGCTATTCGGGTCATACCTACGCGAGCGCATCGAGAGCGTGCGAATGCCTGCGCGCGGCGCGTAGAGATCCGGTGCGAGTATTCTGCGTGCGATACGCGGAACGTACGCCTGATCCAAAATACACTCCGGCATCGCTCCCGCTTCAGACCTCCACGCTGCAAAGAGGCAGTGACCCATACTGGATCGCGCCGAAACAAGGGGCCGTCCATCGCCATCGAGCGCAAAGGCTAGCGACAGCGCGCCACGCGCGCTTTCGATAACAAATGACGCGTTGAACGCTTTCTTTAAACGATGTGCTCGATGCGAAAGCTCTTCCGCAAGTGCGCAATCACGTGTCAGAAAGAAATCAGACCATGCGCAGAGTGCGACATACGCATAGGCCTGCACTTCAACGGGAGCGATCGGATAGCGCGGCCTTTCATCCGATTCTTCAAAAAACACTGACTCGTGTGAATCCATCCAGCTTTGCGTTTGAAGACCGCCGCAGCGTCTATCTGGATGGAGTCGATAATCGATAAAGCCATCATTGTTTGAATCACTGTAGGTGCGAACCCAGTCAAGGGCTGCATGAACACTGGGGAGTAAGAGATCGATGAAGCCCTCGTCCCGTGCGACGCGCGCATATTCATGCACAGCCATGAGGTACAGAAGCGTCGCATCGACAGAATCATAATTACGCATGATGTTGTCGCCATAGACAAACCACGGATTCTGCGCATGTGCTGTGAGATGCTCGTGGTTTTCGGGTCGGAATTCGTGAATCATTTTGCCCGGCTCTTCCCCGCTATCGATCGTGACTACTCTTCCCTGAAGGAGTGCAAGGTTGGTGAGTATTTTACGCACCAAAGAAAGATAGTACGCATCGTTCGTGCGGCGATACACACGCAACAAAGAGAGGCCGGTAATCAGGGAATCACGCCCGAAAATGCAGCCGTATACTTCAGAACGCGCAGAAGCAAGGATACCGTTTTCCACTTCGAGTGAGCGAATACTTTCACTTCCCATCGTCCATAAATTTTTCTGAATACCTCCGTTTAATTGCATACTTCTCAACACTGTACTGTATACCACGTATGACAGATGAATACATTACTTCATGAAATTTTTATCTTCTTTATATACAGTTCCGAGGTGAACATTGCACAAATCGCGCCCATTGTTGAGCGTGTACCACCCAAAAAATACGGCGGCACCGAACGCGTTGTCTGCACACTTACCGAAGAATTGGTACGTCGCGGCCACAAAGTCACGCTTTTTGCGAGCGGTGATTCGCAGACGAGCGCGCGATTGGAAGCGATATATCCGCGCAGTTTGCGCGAGGCGAAAATAAAAGATCTCTACGGCACCAATACCTGGACATTACTCAACCTCGGACTCGCCTATGAGATGCAGGACGAATTCGATATTATTCATGACCACTTAGCGCCGCTCAGTCTTCCTGCGGCGAATCTTGCAACGACGCCGGTCGTGATGACAATGCATGGCCCGTTCACAGTCGACAATCGAAAGCTCTTTCAGACACTGCGCAGTCCGTATGTAGTTACCATATCAGAATCACAAATGTATTCGCTACCCGATCTTAACCACGCGGGTACCGTCTATAACGGACTCTCGATGGAGGAGTATCCCTTCGGAGAAACTATGGGCGATTATCTCCTTTTCGTAGGGCGAATATCTCCGGAAAAGGGCGTGCATGTCGCCATCGATGTCGCGCAACAACTCGATCTGCCGCTCATTCTTGCCGCGAAAGTGGATCCCTATGACAGTGCGTACTTTCGCGAATATATCGAACCCCATCTTTCAGAGAGAATCCGCTGGATCGGCGAAGTCGATGAGATTGAACGCAACAAACTGCTCGCCGGAGCGCGCTGTTTTCTCCATCCCGTTACGTGGCGCGAACCTTTTGGACTCGCACTCATTGAAGCAATGGCGTGCGGCTGTCCTGTTGTCGCGTTTGATAAAGGCTCAATTCCGGAAATTATTAAAACGGGAGAAACGGGCTATGTTGTCCATGATGTGGAAACCATGATAGAAGCGGTGCGTAACATCGCGGCCATTGATCGGGCCGCATGCCGTGCGCACGCACTCCGTCATTTTGGGGCTTCTCAAATGACCGATGGATACGAAGCGGTGTATAAAAAGATTCTGGAAAAGAATGCATAATCTTCACCCTGACTCCATGCTATTCACGTACCATTCTCGTATTAGGGCCTATGCGGTCAATAGGTTCGACAAAATAATAACCCACTATTTATGAGTATCATTGCATTCCTCGTACTCGGCGGCATTGCTGGTTGGATAGCATCGCTCGTTATGGGAACTGATGCATCGCAAGGCTTCGTTGCAAACGTCATCGTCGGTGTTGTCGGCGCACTTATCGGCGGACTCCTCTTCAACGCATTCGGTAACGCTGGCGTCACGGGATTAAACCTGTACAGCCTTCTCGTGGCCACACTCGGCGCGGTTGTCGGTCTGTGGTTAATGCGACTTGTGCGAACCGCATAGCGCTCAAAACCGTACGCATACCGACTGAAGGCGGCCGCACCGATGCGGCCGCTTTACGTTGACACTAAAAGCGAATACTACGTCAATTGCTTCACTTGTTCGGCAATCATCTTTTCAATACGTCCTTCAAAAAGACGCCACAAAAGCGGCAGGCGTGCATTGATCACATAGTCGGTGTCGGTGACTTCCATTGTCCCGGTAATCGACTTTCCTTCCACCGTTACCGCAAAGGAAAGTGTGTAATCCTTCCACGTCTCCTCCTGAATCGTTGCGTGTCCCTTGAGTTGCGGACGTGCGTGCTCGAGCGCTTCGCGCACTTTCTTAAGCGCGAGTATCTGCGAGGTCTTGTGAGGTATTTTGAAATTCATCGCGAGAGTATACCGCGCCAAGCCTAGGTGCTGCAACCTTTGCTACTCTGATGATCCCAAAAAGACGGTATTTGAAATCGTGCCGACCTTTCGACGCAAATGGTCTGCGACCGCTTCGAAAATGACTGCCTTAAGATCACTCCCTGGTTTCGTATTTGCTTTGATACTGGCGCTCACCACCGCTTCGATATCCGCCGTTAAGACGGGTATCGTAAAGAATTCACGCACGAAGAATCGATACCACGGGAGGCGCACGGTAACTCGATTGCTCGATGCCTCCGGTACAACTGCAATGCGCACGGGAAAGGTCATAGGGAAAAGCGACAAGAGATACCCACGCGAGCGATAGATAATCTCAAACGTATCCGCCGTAAAAGAAATCGTCTGGACATTCGAGTCTCTGAGCGCTGTTGAAGCAGCGACGATTCCATAACCGCGCGCCGTAAGTGCGCCCGTCTTCCCCGCTCGCCAATTTTGAAGCAAATCATCAAGATCGATAATCTCGCTGATCGCTTCTCTTACACGCGATCCATCGATAATCAACGAACCAAATGAGATACCGCCACCCACTCCGCCACCACTTCCTCCGAGCACCGAATTTTCAAAAAAGAGTAAGCTACCCGATTCAAGACTGCTTCCGCTAATCGCACCTCCCGCAACGAGCACGGAAAACGCCTCATTGGCTGGAAGACTCGGTGGCGGCTGAGGAGTATTCGGATTTATGGGAGGAACGTAGCCCGTATCTGATTCAGTTACAGGTGGTGTCACAGGAGGCGGCGAGGTCGGAGGTACCACTTCAGGCGGTAAACCAAGATCAGGAAGGATGTAACCACCTTCCGTAACGGGAGCGAAACCGCCGGTCGAGACATTCTTTGGCACCCCGTCGCCGATTTCAATAATATCGGAATCATTGTAGAAGTACGCCTGTGCAAGCGGCGTTTGAAATGCGGAGTACGCAAGCACCCCAAGCACAAGGTAGGTTGCGAGATTCACCATCTGCGAGCGCGAGAAAAGTTTGAGTGCGGTGCCGAGTGACTGCCGCGGCAAAAACGGAATCCCCTCCAAGCTTACTGTCGAGTGCATTTCGTCGAGTACTAAATGACTTAAGAAACCGACCGCCATCGCGCCGCCATAGACAAACGCGACCGTGTCCCCGAGCCCAAAATACCGAGCGATAAGGAGGGTCCCAACACCCGCAATTGCCGCAGCCGGAAGCGAGTGAAAAATGCCACGGTGATGCGTGCATTTCTTGATAATTCCGCCAATGATAAACCAAAAAAAGAAAAGTGCTCCGGCAGGAATCCCCACAAGGTAGCGCCAGTCCTCCGGCGGATCTTTCAGCACATACAACAAAACAATGCCGGTTGCTGCGAGTGTCATCGTGCCAAACACGAGATAAAACGGCATCCCAGAGTCACTATCAACATCCGGGAGAAATGAGCCAATTGTGGTGATGATAAACAAAATGAGAAGCAGCCACGGGTCCGTCACGAGCGCGTAAAAATAGACCAGCACCACAACAATCATCGATATGATCGCGCCAATTGCAATGTGCTCCCGAAACATCGCCATATAGGTAGTTTATCAATAGTCTTTGAGTATATATACCTCTCTCCCCAGAGCCTTGCGTTTATGATTTTATATGACATAATGCTCGTAGGTAACGCGTTCCTGTGCATGCGTGATATCAGGGACGTCAACAGTGGCAAAAACACTGGGAAGCATTAGACGTGCGGATTGCGTTGAGGCGGAACTCGTTCTTGCTTCGGGCGTATACCTCACGTTTCGAATCGATACTTCGAAAGTGGATCTCCGGAGCCTTGTCGAAGTGAAGCGGACACGCGCTCATGCGCGCCATCACGAGTCGATCCTGATCGACGCACGATTGCTTCAGGCCGCTCGTCGCGCGGCGCTTGATGCAATTCTGAAGCACCGCAAAGCGATGCATCTGAAAGCCGCGGTACTGCCTCGCGAGCGTCGACCAGTACAATTGCGTTTTGTCTATTAGGTAATGCGTCGGGCGCGGTTTCTGCCGCGCCCACTTGTTTCTATCCCCCAACCTCTTAAACAGCATTCATGCTAACCTCAATTCATATGAATACCACCCCAAAAGAAACCTATCCGATGCGCATCAACAAATATCTCGCGCACAAAAACTACTGCACCAGGCGTGAGGCGGATGATTTGATTACCGCCGGCAAAGTCCTTATCAACGGCAAGCCCGCACAACTAGGCGACAAAGTGAAAGAAACCGACAAAGTCGATGTCCGCTT
>CAYMRY010000016.1:0-15346 GCA_964393065.1 uncultured Candidatus Saccharibacteria bacterium | reverse complement strand
TACCATCAATGTTGCCGAGGAGCTTGCAAATGCTGCTTTTGAGAAGGGTGCGGAGATGACGAAGTTTGTGGTGGGGAAGGTTGTTGCTCAAACGACGATTACGGAACGACTCTTTGCAACAGAAACACACACTGATCAGCTTTGTGTTGGTGATGTGTGTATGGACGAAACTGATTTTGCAGGAAATGCTGGTGCCGTCTCACTTCCTGCACTATTGCAGTTGATCAATGCTTCATCGAGCGCTCTATCGGCTTTGGATTATGTTGCGATAGGGCGCGGTGCGACAACAACGATCCGTGGTGATAATGAGACATCGGTTTTTGCTGGAGGAATTGAGGTACAGACATTAAATGTGACGTCGCTGACCGGTACGTCGACATTTGCAAATGGTGTTGAACTGACCGGCGGGTGCTTCAAAGTCAATGGATCGTGTCTCAGAGACACCGTGACGCGTCTTACGGGCGTGCATATGTATACTTCATCCTCGACGTGGGAGCGTCCTCAGAAACTCGAATATGTTGTTGTAGAGGCGTGGGGTGGCGGTGGCGGAGGAGGAGGCGCCGCCGCACAAGAGGTGGGCGGTGGTGGTGGAAGCGGCGGATACGCGCTTAAAAAAGTACAAGCGGATGAGCTTGGTGAAAGTGTTCCCGTTACGGTTGGAATGGGAGGTTTTGGAGGAGCGGATTCGGGAGGTAGTGGCGGAAACGGCTTTACATCGAATTTCGGCACCTATGTATCGGCGCTCGGCGGGCGCGGCGGTAAGGGGTCGAGTGGAGGAGCGTTCGGCGGAGCTGGAGCAGATGCGGGAGTATCGGGCGATATACGCCTCGCAGGTTCATCGGGTTCAAAAGGGGAGAGTGCAGCATCGAGTACGCCAGGCGTTGGCGGAAGCGCTCCAAAGGGTGGCGTCGGAGGAGTGTGGGGAGAAGAGGGTGTAGAGGATGGAGCAGCGCCGGGTGGTGGTGGCAGCGGGGCATCAGCAGAGGGCGGCGCTCTTCAAGGCGGCGCAGGTGGTGCAGGCGGCGTTGTTGTATACGAATACACAACGATGACTGCAGGGAGCGATATCGCTGAAAATTTCCCTGTAGAAGATCCAACAATTGCAGCGGGAGAAATCGTCGCGTTCGACACTCGTTCTTCCGTTACGCTTACTCGTGCGGAAGCTTCGAAAAAACAAGCACTTGCCGGAATTATCACGACAAAGCCGGGAGTGCTTCTCGGGGATGGTGGAGATATTGGAGAGCGCGCGGTTGCCCTCGCCGGCCGCGTTCCAACAAAGGTAAATCTCGAAGGCGGCCCAATACAGATTGGAGATCGTATCGCGCTTTCATCGGTTGCCGGTGTTGGAAAGAAGGCATCGCTCTTCGATGATTCAGTGGGGGTTGCGATAGATGTATTTGATGGCACGGGCACAAGCACCAGTGTCATGGTCTTTATGGATCTTGAACGAGGAATTGATCTCAATGCAATCGCGCTCGGACTTCTCGGTGATGATATGTCACTTTTCGGAGGTGATGCGTCGTCCACACTCGACACCATTACTGGCTCGCTTGATTTTGTAGGCGGAATCATGAACGCAATTACTACCCGCATGGGATCATTCCTCGGATTTGGTGCACAAGGAACAAGTACCGCGGCAACCAGTACGCCTTCCTGGGGTCAAAACTTTGCCGCAAGTCCAGGGCTCCTCGCAAAACGCGTGATTGCGGGATCGCTTACGACGAACGGAATTGAAGCGCTTCAAGGCGATGTACACATACAATTGCGTGAGGGTGGAGCGTTCTTGATCGAAAAAGTTACGGGAGATGTGTCACTTTCATTCGATACCGCATCATCGACAGTGAGTGAGGTTGCAGTTTCAATGGATGCGATCGGTAATGCACTCTTTGCAGGGACGCTGACAGCTCAAAATTACGTTGTTGGCTCACGGGAGAAGCCGGGAGGTATTACTATGTTTGATGAGGAAACAGGGGAAGCGTATTGTACGCGCATTCAAAAAGGCGCCTTGCATACAACACCAGGTCGTTGCGACGCTCCCACTTTGATAGCGCCATCGAGCACGACTGAAAGTACATCAAGTACGCCTTCTTCTCCTGCAGAAAGTGAAAGCACCGAAACACCGGCAGAATCGACGGCCGAAAGCGAAGGTGAAGTACTTGCAGACGATGCGCTCGAGGTCGCAACGTCTACCGATCAAAGCGAATCAGTATCTCCCACAGCTTCAGTTGGAAGTGAAGAAGTTCCTCAGGAGTTAACGACTGAAGAAGCTGTTGTACAAACCGAAATTCCAGTCATTGAAGCTGCACCGGAGCCTGTAGCGGAGATTCCCGTCGATCAGGTTTCTGCGGGTACATCGCCCGAACCGGTTACCACGGAATCGAGTTCATAATGTGCGGCTAAGACGCGGTACAATAATCCTATGTCACATGATCGAATGATAGTCAGTTTGCGCGAGCCAAAAGAAATCCAAAAAGAATCGATTGTCGAGCAGTCACTTGAACCGCGCATGTCGAAAAAGCGCCATCTTAGTTCGAGGCGTCCTCTCATGATTGGAGCAGTAGTGTTCATACTCTTAGTGATAGGTGTTTTTCTCGTCTCACGACAATACATGAATTCCGCAGAAACCTCAGCAAACGAAAACGTGCGCGACACGAGCGCGATAAATGCAGCTACGACCGCAAATCTCCCAGAGACCGCAGATCTGCTCGCACGTGTCGGTGCGTTGATTGTGCTTCCCGAAGGAGAGGAGCCGACTATTGCGACGGTGACTGATCCGGAAAAACTACAAGACCAGGCATTTTTCGCGAATGCGAAGACTGGGGATAAGGTGCTCATCTATACGCGCGCGAAGAAAGCATATCTGTTTGATCCGGTGGCAAATAAGCTCATCGAAGTCGCGCCTCTTACCGTGGATGTTCCGTAATTATGCTCGTACGCGCTCAAGTATTTTGGGTCAATACAGTATTCGTTGTTTTCTATGTTTTTTCCCCATTGACAGGGTATGCTTCTACAATTCCGGGGCACTCGCTTGGTCCTGTCGCGAGACTTCAAACAGTTCCCTCAATACGCGTGCAAACGACTTTTCCGCCAAAAGATGTCTTGGAAGCACCCGCGATGGTAAGCATGATAAGTCCTGATGAAATCCCGCTGATTGATATACAGGAATATCGGATAGCTTTTCAAAAACGAGCGCAACAACCACAAGAGAATATACCGCAATCGGTGAGGGTGTTGTACGAAAGGATTGCGGTTATACCTGGACCTGCCTCGTTGGAAGTGGTTGCGGAGGAGATAGGTGCTCAAGAAGAAAATACAGATGATGCGGACATGGTGCCGCGACCTGAACGACTGCTTGCGAATGCGCTCAGCGCTGGATTGCGTGCGTTTTCAATTGAAGCGCCACTTCCGAGTCGGGAGCTCTTATTTGAGCTCTCGGGAAAGGTGATTCCCATCAAACATACAACCGTTTATCGCGACGAGTACCACTTTGAAGACGGATCTCCCGTATTCGACATGATTGAAGGATCGCTCACCGTTTCCGGTGCGTGCGCTAATCTCTATTACTCGGTGCTCGTGTATCGAGACGCCGACGACTACATCCACGATCCGGTATCCTACATCGCAAGCAAGCGATACTTGTGTGTCGGCAATGAATACTCTTTTAAACTCAAAGACTTGCCTGAACATCTTAGAGACGGCAATTACTACCTTCTCATTGCGGATCAAGGAGTCGAAGCGTCGTGGCGACCTATTTCAGATTTATTCGAAGTAACGATTAGTGGTAGATAAAAAGTATGACCGAATATTTGGACTATTTTCTTGAGCATGGCGTAAAGAGCGCGATATTTTGGTTTATTGGCCTACTTACTATTGGTCTCTCACTCCTTATCTACCCCATTAATCCGGGAGGACAATTTCCCTCTATTGATCGCGATAAGTGGCAGGCCGTATTTCTCGAGAATGACCAGGTCTATTTCGGGAAGCTTAAAGAATACGATGAAGGGTACGTCGTCATGCGCGACGTGTACTATTTGCGCTCTGCGTCCGCACTCGATCCGGTGACCGAAGAACAAACGGCAAATCTCGATCTCATTAAGCTCGGCGGCGAGGTACATGGTCCTGAAGATGAGATATTCATCCCCAAAGCTCAGATTGTGTATTTTGAAAACATGAAAAAGAATTCGCGCGTTGTGGAATCGATCATGGAATCGAAACAATAGCGTATGGTGAGGTGGCTTATTCGAGCGGGTGGAATTGTGACGTCGCTTGCGGTTCTGTTAACAACGCCGCTCACATTCGCGGAAGATTTTACGAGTTCGAGCTTTAAGACAACTAATCCACTCACCAATTCCTACGGCGGTATTGCAACTTCGACGGGCTTTCAATCGCTCCTTAGTGGTGGACAGATGGTAACAGGGGAATCGACGAGTACGAACTTTGTACTGCATATGGGCTCGATGTACTTTGATTCCTACGAACCGAAATCTCAAAATTGGCGTTGGTACGGGGATGAGACCAATGAGACCCCAACGTCCGCACTTGCCTTGGAGAATGTGGCGCCGACAAATGTTGAGAACGTTGATAGTATCAAATTGCGTATAGCGGTCGCAGAGACTGCCGACATTGGCTCGACGGGGGTAAAATTACGCCTACAGTTTTCAACAGCTTCAGACTTCTCATCGGGGGTTTACTTTGTTGCGGATCAGTCAATGTGTGTCGGGGGATCGGCATGGTGTTACGCCGATGGCGCAGGAGCAGATAACGCGCTCATTACGACGGGACTTCTTTCCGACACCGACTCCTGTGTGGCAAGTGTGGGAGACGGATGTGGAACGCATAATGAATACGCAACAACCTCATCTGCTCATACGCACGTGAAAAGTGCTATTGCGGAGTATGAATTCACCATTCAGCAGTACGGGGCTGAGATAAATACCGTGTACTTTTTTCGACTCGTTGATGTGGTGAGCTCATCCACAGTGCCGCTGAATACGGGGGAGAGCTATCCAAGTCTCGTCACGGGCGGTTCGTCGCTTGAATTCACGATTAATGGCATCAATTCGGGCACTGCAACTGAGGGGGACACCACGGCAGTCACGACAACTTCAACGACAATACCGTTTGGATCCCTCGCACTCGATACGCCAGTTGTCGCTGCTCAGCGTCTTACGGTTTCGACCAATGGAACACAAGGATACAAAGTCTATGCCTACGAACGACAAGCATTTCTCTCTGAGGTCGGTGCAACGATAGCGCCGGTAAGTGGTACTAATGAGACACCTGTTGGATGGAGTACGGGGTGCGATATCAGCGCCGAAGGCTGTTACGGGTATCATTCAGGTGAAGACGTGCTCGAAGGTGGCTCTACGCGCTTTGCGGCGAATGATACGTTTGCGCAATTTAGCGACGAGCCGCGCGAAGTCGCATTTAATAGCGGTCCTATCGAGAATAAATCAACGGATATTTTATACCGCGTCCAGGTCCGCGATCAGCAGGAGGGAGGTATCTATAACAGCAGTATCGTCTACATCGTGACGCCGATATTCTAAGGTGTGAATTTGTATGCACGTAAAGTTTGCTATGCTTAAGCGTATCCACTATATGCGTCGTACACGCACGTTTTTTGTAGTTTGTGCACTTTTCGTAGGTGTATATATGCCATTTGCGTCATTTGCGCAAACATCCGGTGATTTTAGTTTCTCGCCGGTACTCATCGATGAAAAAGCGAAGCCACGCGATATTTTGAAACAGACGCTCACGATTCAAAACACCAGCAATCGTAAGTTAAATCTCTTTCCGTCAGTCAATAATATTAATCCGGCAGAAGGAGAGCAGGGTTTTGCCCCTGCACTAAATGCCGATGATCGCTCTGAATCGCTCGCTAACTGGATCGAGCTCTCCCGCGGTGTTATCGAGCTCTCGCCAGGAGAGGAAAAGACCATTCCGTTTGTCATTCGTGTTAATTTAAATGCAATTCCTGGCGAGTATCATGCAAATATCTCCTTTTATGAGGGTAGTACGCGTGATGCAGCGGAAAGAGGTACCGCACTTGGCAAAATGACCGTTAATCTTGAAGTTCAGGCGGATATTAAGGAGGTGTTGCAGCTCAACAAATTCTTTAGCGATAACATTTTCTTTGCCGGAGACGACGTACTCTTCAATTACCAACTGGAGAACATTGGAAATCAAAATTTGCAACCAAAAGGGGAAATCCGCGTGTACGACAATCGCGGCAAAGAAGTTGCCTCACTTGAGGTGAACGAAGAGGGGAAAAGTATTGCGCCTGATGAAATGTCCCAACTTGCCTCGGTCTGGAGCGCGGCGAGTGGATTTGGGCGGTACAAAGCGTTTCTTAATGTTGATTACGGGGAGTCGCAAAAGGCATCGGTTCAGGATACGGTCTTTTTCTGGATAATTCCGTGGCAACAACTTGTCGGTATGCTCGTCGCAAGCCTTGCCGCGATCGTCTTTTTTGCGCTGTATGTGCACCGCAAACTTGATGCACGCTATCACGCACATCATGCGCTTGCGCATGCGACAGTCGCACCGGTTCCGACTTCAGCTCCTCTTTTAACGCCTCGAACTCAAGAAGGTGATGAGAAAACGCACAAGCGCCCCCTCTTTTCATTCTTTAAGCGCTCACAGGAGAAAAAGCCGGAAGAGAACATGGGCGAACCGACGCCTGAGCCTTCAAAGCGAACAAGAAGTCTTCGCGATGCTCTGGGGGATACACCGCTTGTTCCACCGAAGGCAAGCATTGATCTCAAACCGACGCGAACTACGGCGCCCACAATTGACCTTACGAATGTGCATTCGCATAAAGAAAAGCCGGGCTCGGGGCATGTGATTAACCTAAAAGACCATTCATGAATGCTCTCAAGTCGCTCGTCATACCAGGGACGACGATTCTCTACCTCGTTACTTCGCTTGCACTATTAGCTCCGACAGTTCACGCTGCGGAAGAATCCCTCTCGGTAACGGTTACACCTCCTCTTTTCCAATTGACGATCGGTCCTGGCGAGTCGTGGACGAGCTCTATTAAGGTCGTCAACAATAATTCGTATGACGTCACATATTACGCTACCCCGATGGATTTTGAGGCTTCCGGAGAGCAGGGAAAGGGGACGTTTATTCCGCTGGTGCGCGACGGTGTGAGTGACGGAGGTGTCACACTTGGTGAATGGATCGAGATGTCGAATGAGCCGGTAACGGTACCGCGCGGCACGAGCGGAGAAATTCCTTTCACCATACACGTTCCTCAAAATGCTGCGCCAGGAGGTCATTACGCGGCGCTCCTTGTGGGAACGCGGCCGGGAGATGAGGTACTCTCAGGTCCTTCAATGAAGGTGTCGAGCTTTGTATCTTCACTCCTTTTTGTACGCATTAAGGGGGACGTCGTCGAAGAAGGACGCATCAGAGAGTTTCGAACTGAGAAATCACTCTACGAGACACCGTCGGCTAAATTTTCGCTTCGTTTTGAAAATATGGGTAATACGCATTTAAGGCCTCAGGGAGACATCACGATCTACAATATGTGGGGAAAGGAGCGTGGAACCGTCGCCATCAATGCGGCGAATAACTTTGGGAATGTACTCCCGGGCAGCATTCGTAAATTTGAATTTCTTTGGGATGCAGAAAGTAGCGTATTCGATATTGGGCGCTACAGCGCGATTGTAACGCTTGCCTATGGGCAGGATAATAAAATGACGGTTTCAGGGACTACGTATTTCTGGGTCGTCCCCCTTGTTCCTGTCGGCGGAACGCTCGCAACGATTATCCTCTTCATCCTCCTTCTATCCTGGATGATTCGACGGTATATTCGTCGCGCGCTTATGCTTGAGAAAGAACGTCTTGGAATTCCACTCGTTGCGCCAACACCCGCGGTAACACTGACGACTCTTATGAAGCCTATCCACGAGGGTGTTGTTGATCTACGTAACATGCAGCGGGTAACAGATCGAATTTCGCGGGTGGAAGCGGACACGCCACTACCGCAACGCTCGCCGAGTTCATATTTTGATTTCGTACAGAAATATTCGCTCTTTTTCTTCTTCCTCGCTCTTTGTATCGCCGCCGGACTTGGCGTGTGGACATATTTCGACCAGGCGCTTCAGCCTGCACGCGAATATGAAATTTCCGATGTCTCATCAGAAGCGGAGCGTTCTTCTCAAGGTGAGGAGTAGTCACTCGCAGATTTCTGACGATTTTAGGGCTTGTGACCTGCAATCTTGAATTCTGGAGGCGGGTTATCCACAACCTCCTTGTTTTCAGCCAAGATAATCCGATATACTTCTCCTATGCGCAAGAGGCGCAACGAATCACTCATGGTTTTTTCACATTGTTGGTGAGCGGACATTCAGTAATCACATTTATCAGAAAGCTATTACGAGTCAAAAGTATTAAGGGGAAGATATTATGAAATTTGGAAGTCAATCTCAAACGTTGGTGTTGTCGTCGAAGGCGCAAGTTGCCGCGATAACTATTGTGTCTTTGCTCCTTTGGCTCAGCGGTCTTCCGACGTGGCTACCTTCAGCTCGTGCGGCCTCGCTCACTGATGTAAGTGATACGCTTTCAGATTCGGATCTTAGCGCGGGCTCCGTGCACCGCCTGCAATTTACGACCATTTCCGCACTAGACGCTGATGATACAATTCAAGTGACACTGGACCCAGCTGCGAGTCTTTTTACCGTCAACAATCTGGGTGCTTCCGATTTTTTCGCAACGACCAGTGTTCGAGTTGTGGCAGCATGTGGTGCGTTTGGTAACGAGGTTACAGTTTCCACTACGACTGAGATTGTAACGCTCACCGTTTGCGCGGGTGATTCTATCCCCGCAGGCGTAATTGCGTTTAACATGGGCACGACAACGGCGACTAAAATAACCAACCCAGTTTCAGCTGGCTCGCGAGTTATCCGCATTCAAACTCGAAACGAAGGTGGCTCCCTTACGGCAGATATCATTGATCAGGCTGATACGCGTGTCTATATCATTGACGACGTGGTCGTCACCGCATCCGTTGATTCATCCTTTACTTTTACCATTACCGGGGTCGCAAACGGATCAAGCGTTAACGGTAGTGCAACAACAACCTCAACTACAACGACCTCAACTTTAATTCCATTTGAGACACTAGCGCCCGGCGTGGCGAAAGTTCTTGCCCAAGACCTATCGGTGCTCACAAACGCGGCCAACGGCTTCTCGGTTACCGTGTATGAGGATCAGAACCTCACGTCCTCAACTGGGGCTGATATTGATCTCTATATCAATGGTGCGACGACAAGTACACCAACCGCATGGACCACACCTTCAAATACATTGAACCAAGAGAATACCTACGGTCACTTCGGTATCACGAGTGAAGACAACTCGCTAAGTACAGGAGACCCCTTTGGTACGGCGCTTTGGGTGGGTGATTTCACTGCGGATTCACCGCGAGAGGTCTTCTATCACAGTGGACCTGCGGACGGTACCACCGATCACGAAGGGGATACTCGTGTCGGATTTGCGATCGAAATTGAGAACCTTCAGGAAGCAGGTACTGACTACACAAACACTCTTACCTACATTGCAACACCGACATTTTAATGTCGCTATTCAGGCCACATTCCTGCACACTGAGGAGTGTTGACCGCAAGAGGGTCGTGCTACAGTGTGAGGGTATGCCCGCAACGCGTTAGCGCCATGAAAGACATTAATCCGAAAACCCTCTCGCTTCTCTCGCTGGTTCTCGGGCTTGTATTATTCAGTGCCGCAACTGTCTTTGCACAGACAGAGGGCCTTCAGATGCGCCCTGCAATAATCGAAGATAGGGTAAACCCAGGCCAGACGTACAATTTTACGATTCAAGTCACCAATGTTTCGGACAACGAGCGGACACTCTACCTTCTTGCGCGCGATATCTCCGGAATAGACGATCGTGGGGTACCACTTTTTTTGGAAGAATCCAAGGCGACAGCCTATGAGCTGAGCTCGTGGGTTGTTCTTCCACAGGATTTCGTTACTCTTAAACCGGGGCAAACTGCAAATGTCCCCTTTGTTGTAAAGGTACCCTCGGACGCCACTCCTGGCGCGCATTTTGGGGGAGTATTCTTTGAGTCGCGTCCCGATCAGGCTTCCACCATTGGTGCTGCGGTCGGTAGTCGCGTAGGTACAATCATTAATCTCAGAATTGCGGGCGACGTGACCGAAGAAATGCGCCTCCGAGAATTCTCGACAGAAAAATTCCTTTACGATGCACCGCCCGTTACGTTTACGGCAAACGTTGATAATCTCGGCAATGTCCTCCTTCGTCCACAAGGTGTTATTGAAATCACTGACATGTTTGGTAAAAGCGCCGGTGAGATATCGATGAATCAAAGCGGCGCGGCCGTATTTCCGGGGGGTAGTCGCGTCTATTCTGCTGTTTGGGAGCATGATGGCTTTACATTCGGCCGCTATCAGGCGCTCCTTAGCTTTGTATATGGTGAGGATACGCGTAAAACGGTGGTGCGTACGACCTCATTTTGGGTACTACCACTGAAGCCAACACTGATCATTCTCGGTTCAATTTTTGGCGTGATTTTGCTCGTCTATCTTGCGATCAAGATCTACATTCGCAAAAAACTCCGCGAGATGGGGATATCAACCCGCGCGGATGCTCGGCTTCACGAGAAGAAATACACAACGCCTGTTTCGAAACTTACCTTTGTTGTATTTACACTCCTCATCTTCATCGTGCTCTTTTTGTTGCTTTTATTCATGATGTTTGCTTAGGAAATGTTAGAGTAGTGACATGGAACGTCGTCGTACGCGTACACAGTCCGTAAAGAAAGGACGACGGAGCCTGATGCAAATACCGCTAATTGCAGCAGTGTTACTGCTCTCATTCTCTCTCTACACCAGTTCGCCACGAACACTTGTGGCGACTTCAACCGACATGCTCTCGAGTGCTGTTGTTGGACTCAGTGCGAGTGTCGCCCCCAATCCTGAGAATACACTTGCTGCGCAGTTTGCTCAAAAGGAAGCCGAGCTGCAGGAAAGAGAGGCGGCGCTTCTGCGTGCTGAGAATCCTACGCGCTCATTTTTGAGTATGGATTCGTATGCGTTATACAGTTTTATCTTGAGTATTCTTTTGTTTGTGCTCGTTGCTCTGAATTATTTCTTCGACTGGAGGAGGGGGCGAAAACCGTCGGTGCGTGAGTCAAGGATTGTTGTTTCCTAAATAATTCTTGCGGGGTTGATGGTCTAACTTTCGGCTATACTGTAGTCATGGGAGCGCTGCTGCGAATCAGTGTGTTTTTTGTACTGTGTGTTTTTCTGAGTGCTAGTGCTTTGTATGTGTACGGTGCGGTCAGTGCCGCAACGCTCCTCAGGGTGAGTGATCGCATTTCAATGTCCGCACCAAATGCGACATCGACTCACCTGATCCAATTTACCCCGTACGCGGCAATCCCAGCTTCAGGATATATAACGATTACTCCGGAAGCGGGGGATTTCACTATACCCGCTTTATTTGATTACACAGAAGTTGATGTGGCAGTCTCAACAGGGGGCCCTTACACTGACCGCACGATTGCGGCAACTCAAGATGCAACAAACGATGGTGTAAGTGTTGTTACTGGGACGTCGGGCTCAATAACGATTCGACTCAACAGTACTTCCGGCATAGCAGCAGGAAGTAATGTAAGAATCGCACTAGGCACTAATGCTGTTGTTGACGCACTTGGTACCGAGTTGATCAGTAATCCTTCGTCGCCGGGATCGTACAAGGTGGCGATTGCAACCGCCGACGCTTCAAATGTGCGACTCGACATCGCACAGGCCATGATCGCCGTCGTGGCGCCGGTTACTGTCACGCTTCAGAATCTAAATGTTGCACCGGGTAGATTTAATGCACTCCCTTCGGGGGTGCTTGCAGCCGGTAATGGTAATATTGAGCTTTCGCTCGAGACTGATGAGGTTGCCACGTGTAAATATGCAACCGTGCCAGGAGTCGATTATTCTGCAATGCCGTATTCATTTACGAGCGTGAATGGCATACTGTTTTACACGGTAGCAACGGGACACCAAAACAATACGTCGTACACCTACTATGTTCGCTGCACGGATCTTTCGAATCTTTCAAACACTGACGATTACGAATTGACATTCTCTCTCGACGAAACGCCCATTAGTAACACTTCCATCATACAAACAGGCGCAAGTGGTCAGGGCGGGACGGGTCCGTACCAAAACGGTAGCGCAGTTCTCTATATGGCGAGTGTGCGCCTTACGGGCTGGACATCCCCGGGAAGTCGTGTTTTTTACTTAAAAGATGGTGTATTACAGCAGAGCAGCGTCGCGCGCTCAGATGGCTTTTTTGACAGTACGCTGAGCGCAATCGAGCGCGGTACGTATTCGTTCGCAGTCTATAGTCTCGATAGCACATCGGCGCGTACTCCTTCATACGCCTCGACGCTTTCTCTCAATTCCGCCTCGAATAACAGTATTTCCGACATCGTTCTTCCACCGACATTACGGCTCGAATCAAGCACGATCGAGGCGGGCGAAGACGCGGTCGTACTCGGAGAAGCGGTGCCCGGCGGTGTTATTGAGGTACGCCTGCGTCCCTCAGTATCCGCCTCCGTATTTGACGTAAAGACTTTTACCGCATCTTCGAGTAAGGGTGTTCTGGGGACGCCCGATGGTCAGTGGAGCGTACGTATTCCGGCGAGTGCGCTCTCGCGCGGAACGTACTTGGTGAGTGCGCGCGTAGTTCGTTCTGTGCAATCGGCGAGCGAATATACGCGATCGATTTCGCTTGGAGTGGGCGAGAGCGCACCTGAATCCGACATCGACGGACTGCGAGGGGATTTTAATCGTGATGGAAAAGTAAATTTGATTGATTTTTCTATTCTCCTCTCGTCCTGGGGTACCGACAATGAGCGAACTGATTTAAGCGGAGATGGTATCGTAAACTTGGCAGATTTCAGTATACTTCTCTTTAACTGGACAGGTTAAATTTCATGTATGTCACGTAAAACAGTACTTCTGATCGGTATCGCAGGTATCTGCGTATGCATCATTGGTGGTGCGTATTACTCTTTTTTTATGCGCGCACCGATAGATCCCGCATCCTCCTTTGCGGAGGAGTACCAAATTGGACTACGTACGTATGAGGGCAAAGAAGTGTTTCTCTCGGAGTTTAAACGCAAGCTCTTGGTGATTCATTCGTTTGCCTCATGGTGCACCTATTGTGCCGAGGAGCTAAAAAATCTCGCGCGGCTGAAAGAAATCTACGGCGATGATATTCAGATTGTTGCCGTGAATAGGGCAGAGCCAGAATCGGACGCTCGCACCTTTACCGATAACCTCAGTCTCACTGGCATTGAGATACTTCTCGATCCGGAGGATGCGTTTTATAAGGAAATAGAAGGGTATGCGATGCCTGAAACTGTCTTTATATCAAATTCCGGTGAGGTTCTCTTCCACGAACGAGGCCCGCTCAAGATGCAGGCTGTTATCGAGCGCATTAACGTGATGCTCGAAAAGAAATAGTCTTCTCCTAATCATTGGGAAGGCGAACGGCGTTAGGACTTTCGGCGAGCGAGGATTTCGGAGATCTTTTGCTCTCTAAATTTCTTGAATTCCTCATTTAAGAGGTGTATCTCCTCATCTTCCATGTCTTCAATATCGATGAGGCTGTTGCGTGCCGGCTCGATTGCACGGATGAGTTCATCCAGTTTGAGGTGAATCGCATGAGCGTCCCTATTCTGGGTGTTTTGAATAAGAAAGACCATGAGAAAGGTGAGGATTGTCGTCATCGTGTTTACGATAAGTTGCCATGTTGTTGAGTACTCAAAGAGCGGACCGCAGGAAGCCCAGGCGCCTATGACAGCAACTGCTATGACGAATGCCCAGGGAGAACCCACTTTATCGCTAATCCAGCGAGAAAATACGCGGAAGAAATGATTCATGGATTAAGTATATACCATCCATGGTATCGTACACGCATGAAAAACGTTCTTGATATTTACGCAGCGTACGATATTCCTTCGTGGCTCGGCCTACATCAACTACGGGTGGCAGCTGTGGCGGTGATGATAGCGGATCGGATAGAGAGACTTGATCGTGCACTCGTTATAGAAACGGGGCTCTTTCATGACATGGGAAATATTCTTAAGTTCGATTTATCTGACTCGGGACGTCTCGCCGCAGTGTTGCCACTAGAGCAGTTGGAGCATTGGCGGGAGATTCGGCGCGAATATGAGGCAAAGTATGGAACGGATGAGCATCACGCGAGTATTGTTATTGGAAGGGAAATTGGTTTACGAGAGCAGGTGCTTATGATGATAGACAATATGCGCTTCTCTCGCACGCGGTGGGTCTTAGAAGAAGCTCCATTTGAAATGAAAATTGTGAAGTATGCCGACTTACGGGTCGGGCCCTTGGGTATTCTACCCCTCAGAGAGCGTCTCGATGAAGCGAATGCACGGTATCGAGGGGCTCATTTTGATGCCGGGGATGGTTACGATGCGGAAGTACTGCACTTCACTGAAAAAGCGTGTGCTGAACTCGAGATGCTTCTACTCAAGAAGAGTGGACTCGAAAGCACTGCACTCAATGATGAAACCGCTCAGCCGGTTATCGAGCAGCTACGTACGTACAGCATTTAGAGTCGCTCAAGCGCTTTGAGATTGCGATGTGGCACGTAGAGAACGATGAGGCCGATAATAACGCCAAAGACAACAGTAAATGCGTGCGAACCACCAAAGAGCCAGATATCGAGTGCGTCGAGTCCATACCAGAGTGACCGCCAAATTAAGACGAGACCGAGCGCGATACTGAGATTTTCTCCGAGGTATTTGAGGGTGTATTTTTTATCGCCATTTGCCATGGGGGCTATTTTATCATGTGTCCAATACATGCTAGTATCGTTTCTGTCGCACATGTAATGCGAAGAAGTCGACGTAGCTCAGTTGGTGGAGTGAGACGGGGGTGGGTGAGCTTGGGGTGGGACCCAAGCGCAAGACCGGAGCCCGACGGGGCGAGGTGTGGCTCGGCAAACTTTCAGCAGAAAGTTATGCATAGCCCCGTCGCAAGGCCGGAAGCGCTTTGGATGCTATGGAAATGTTGAATTAAGCCGACGTAGCTCAGTTGGTAGAGCACGTCCTTGGTAAGGACGAGGTCACCGGTTCAATCCCGGTCGTCGGCTCAAGCGAGTATTGGAAAACAATCATATTTCGCGTAGGATAAGCGACACGCCACCTTAGCTCAGTTGGTAGAGCACGTCTTTCGTAAAGACGGGGTCCGCGGTTCAATCCCGCGAGGTGGCTCCAGGTAGTATGTCAAAACTTGCTCCTTATTTTTTGTGGCCATCACTCGTCTC
>CAYMRY010000015.1:5689-16062 GCA_964393065.1 uncultured Candidatus Saccharibacteria bacterium | reverse complement strand
ATTGTTGTCCTGAAGAAAAATACCCCAATTCAAAAAGCGACGATTCCTGGATTGGTGCTTATCAAACTCACAACCAATAAAGGGGCGGTAAATTATTCGTGGTAATCTTTTATTATGTTGCCTTCGCTCGATGAATTTATGTCAAAAAAACGTAGCGTGCTGCTCTCACTAATTGGAGCCGCGCTTTTCATTGTTTCCATGAATGCAGTCAATTTAGGATTTTGCGGATCGGAAGATAGAAATTGTTGGCGAACTTTTGACGACATGCAGTTTATTATAGGGTTTTTCCCTGCGATGCTTATCGTATCTCTTATAACTTACAAAATGCATGACGATATATTTCGAGCATGGATGCACTTTGTATACTGGTGGGTCCTCCTCCATATCTTTATTGTTTTCACTATGCCGGACCAAGGAAGTATCCTCTGGACAAATCCGAAAGAGACATTTGCACTTGTACTACCGTTTCTTTTTTTCGCCATCTCCTTCGTCATTGTCGGCATCAAATGGTACCTGCTTCGTAAAAAATAATACTCCCCTTGTACTCGGATTAGATTATTAATTTATTCAAGTAACTAACTCCCATAATATGTTTTTACGAAATTCACTTCTCGTAGGCGCACTCGCCATTCTTATTCCGTTAGTAACTTTTGCAGCTGCTACGCTCTTTTCTGCAAGTCCGCCGACAATCAATTGGAAAAAGAATTCTGTCCAGTCGCTACAGCTTACGAGTAACGCGTCACTCATATTCAAAAACGGAAAAGCCGGGGAAACGTACAAACTCGTAGTTAGGCAAGATGCAACTGGGGGTCGCACAATCATTTGGCCGACGGAAGTAAAGTGGTCAAATGGTATTGCACCATCCTTAACGAGTGCGCCAAATGCTATCGATATTGCAGAATTTCTCTTCGATGGAACGAGCTACTTCGGGTCATTCAAACTCAACTTCACCGGCAGCCCACCGCCTCCACCACCAACCACACTAAACGATGGGCTTATTCACTATTGGAAACTAGACGAATCAAGTGGAAATGCGATGGATTCTGTGGGGTCAATGACGTTGACAAATTTCAGTTCAGTTTCTTTCGAGCCTGGAATTTTGGGTAACTCGTCGCAATTCGACGGAGAAAGCAGCTTACAATATTTGGGGACAGGAGCTGATCTAGTGACATCCTCAATGCCTGCATATTCACAATGTAGCTGGATCAATGTAGAGAATTCTGATCCTGGACTGGGACAGGCTTACAATTACTTTCTGTCATACGATGCAAATCTTTCCTTTCGACTTACGTATATAAACGAATCAGGCACAATTCAATTACGGTACATTCATAATGGCGCACTTGATAGTGTCGGAGCAGCCTCGTATTCAACTACTTTGCCCGTCGGAGAATGGCACCATGTCTGTGTCACTCGCTCTGACCCAGGAATGACTTTGTATTTCGACGGTAGTGCAGTTGCGACAGGAACTGTGGCTGGCAATAATGTGGATCTTTCGATTGGAACGCATATCGGTGCATCTATTGGTCCTTCCAATATCCTCGAAGGCAAAGTAGACGAAGTTGGGTTCTGGGCGCGCGCCTTGTCTGCCTCTGAAGTGAGTCAGTTGTATAATGGTGGTATTGGCAGAACGTACCCGTTTTAAAACGTGCTTGCATAGTAAAACCTCCGCATGTAGCGGGAATTTTATTATGGATGAATAAGGTAGTGTTTCGCTTTGTCGCGCTCGTAAATAAAGGTCGTTGTATAACCAGAAGTATCCAGAAAAGAGCTAATTTCTTGTTCGGTCGTGTTAAACCGACCTACGAAAAGAGGGTGAACTTCAAGAAGTGCTGCAGCCTTGTAATCCATACCGCGAAGTACTTGCAGTTCAGCTCCTTCGACATCAATTTTTAAGAGATCAGCATGAGGTAGATCCTTAAGAGCAACTACTTTTACCTCTTTTCCTCCACTGCCGATATGCTCACCGCTCGTACCGCCCTGCGAAAAAGTAATAGTGCCTGAATAGTCCGCGACTGCCGCTTCTTCGGCCGAGCAATTTGTGAGTTCATTGAGCTCAATATTGTTACGGATATGCTCCGCATTGACACGGTCGGGTTCGAAAATAACCACCCGTGCCGCTGGATTCAACTTTGCAGCGAGAAGTCCATAGAGCCCGTTAAATCCCCCTATATCATAAATGACTTTCTTTTCCGGTATCTCCTTGAGCCACACATCCATCACTGGGCGCTCGTAGTTGCGGTCGTGCTGGTCTTTGGCGATGGCTTGATGATAGGGCGTGTGAAAACCGAGCTTTATGGTGACGCCTCCCTCTGAGACAGTCCAATAATTTCTACGAGTTAATTGCGTAAGAAAGTATGCCGATTTTTGGTGGCCATATTTTAATACATAGCGCAGTAGCCACCGCTTATCCACCTGTATCAGGGTTTTGATTTTCTTAAACATAGGCAAAGTATAGAGCACCAACTTGATCTTGTCGTCTGTAGTACACTACCCACATGATTCCAAGTATTTTAAGCTCCCTTAGGAAAGCGCGACTCGGGGCTCTTTTTGGAGCTATCCGAACCCATGTGCGCGGGGATGTACTGGATGTGGGTGGGCGGAATTTCTTTCGCTACATTCTTGAAGATGGAGAAGTTAAATTTAATTCCTGGACATGTCTCGAACAAACTGCGCAAGAAGGATACAGTGACACGCGTTACAAGGGCGTCGTAGGTGACGGCGAGAATATGCAGTTTGCAGACGACAGTTTCGATGCAGTTCTCAATATACAAGTGCTCGAACATACGCTGCACCCTGACAAGATGCTCAGCGAAATTGCACGGGTGTTGAAAAAAGAGGGGACCGCCGTATTTCTTATCCCGCAAACATCGGCTCTCCACGAAGTACCAACGCACTACTACAATTTCACCAAGTATTGGGTTGAAAAAGCGTTCCCGGAAGCAGGACTCGAAGTAGTGCAATTAACACCACTTGGCGGCAGGTGGAGTACGCACGCGTCACATATGCTCCATTTTTTTCTTGAGGCGTTTCGTGTCGGTGAGTATTCATCCCCCGAATATCGAAGAAATTTCTGGTTCTACCTCATGTTTCCGTTTATGGCGCTTTATGCACTTATGGGCATTGTCGTGGGGATGGTATTCGCCCTTGGCGATCTATCGGAGGATCCGAATAATGTGCTTGTAGTTGCCAAAAAGAAGTAACGAAGGCACATTAGACGGTGTTGCGCAGCGGTGCTATTCTCAAACCATAATATGCAGCGCCCCTCGATTTCGGTCATTATTCCCGTGTATAACGAGGCGAAGTCGCTCCCTGATCTCTATGCTGCACTCTCGACCCTCTACGCGCAGTTTCCAGAAACAGAAGTACTGTTTGTAAATGATGGTTCAAAAGATGAGAGCTTGGCAGTATTACGCGAAATTGCTAAGAAGGATAATCGGGTAAAGGTGCTCTCGTTTGGGCGCAACCATGGGCAGACAGCGGCAATTCTTGCAGGCATAGATCATGCCACGGGCGATATTCTTATCCCCATGGATAGCGATCTTGAGAATCATCCGTCCGACATTCCGCGCCTCATTGCTGAAATGGAAAAAGGGAGTGATGTCGTTTCTGGGTGGCGTCAGAATAGGTGGACGAACGAATTCATTGCACGAAAGCTTCCTTCAATAGCTGCGAATAAACTGATTTCGCTTGTGACCGGTGTACATCTGCACGATTACGGATGCACGCTCAAGGCGTATAGACGCGAGGTAATAGCCGGTGTGCCGCTCTTTGGCGAGATGCACCGCTTTATCCCAGCGTATGCCGCGTGGCAGGGTGCAAAAGTAACCGAACTTCCGGTGAGCTACACGCCGCGGAAGTTTGGAAAAAGTAACTACGGTATTTCGCGTACTGTTCGCGTCCTCCTCGATTTGCTCCTTATTAAATTCCTCCATCGCTATATGAATAGACCGATTCACTTCTTTGGTGGTCTCGGTATGCTTTTCTTTCTCGGTTCTGTTGTGGCGATCGGCGGGGCACTCTTTTTGCGATTTGTTCTCAATATCTCTCTCATCCAGACGCCGCTTCCACTTCTCTCTGCACTCCTTATCATTATGGGTATGAATATGGTGATGATGGGCATCATGAGTGAGATGCAAATGCGCACCTACTATGCGGCGCAAAACTCCAAGTCGTATCGCGTGAAAGAGAAGATCAATTTTTGATATGTGCGGCATCGCGGGTTTTGTCGGACATGGCACAAAGGAAGAACTTACGCGCGCAACAGACGCGCTACAGCACCGCGGACCCGATGACGTTGGGTATATGGTGCACAAGGGAGTTGGATTCGGACATCGCCGACTTGCGGTCATTGATCTTACGCCAAGTGGGCATCAACCAATGTTTTCCGAGGATACATCTGTTGCACTGATTTTTAATGGCGAAATTTACAACTTTAAAGAGCGGCGTGCGCTGCTAGAAAAAGCAGGGTGTGTTTTCAAGAGCGAATCAGATACTGAAGTCTTGATCCATTCATATATCAAACATGGTACTGATTTTCTGAACGATATGCGTGGCATGTTTGCGCTCGCGCTCTATGATTTCCGTACACGAACGCTCATCCTTGCGCGCGACCGAATGGGGGAGAAACCACTCTATTGGACCAAACAGAGTGGTGCTCTATGGTTTGCCTCCGAATTGAAAGCGCTTTTTGCGGTTGGAATTGAGAAAGCGATTGATACCCAATCGCTACAGAAATATTTGCAATTCGACTACGTGCCAACGCCGCACACGATGATACAAAATGTGTTCAAACTTGAACCCGGTACCATGCTGATCGCACAGGGAGAAACAATAGAAAAAAAGATCTATTGGGCGCCTAGTTCTCACGTACGTGGATTATCTGAGAATGAAGCACTCGCGCAGCTCGATACGAGTCTCCACGAAAGCGTGTCACAGCAATTGGTAGCGGATGTGCCACTTGGTGTTTTTTTGAGTGGCGGACTTGATAGTTCAACGATCGCGCACTACGCCGCAAGTATTTCGAGTCGGAAAGTAAACACATTCTCTATCGGATTTGATGATCCATCATTCGATGAGTCTTCCTTTGCACGCGCGGCGGCACGACAAATAGGCACGGAACATCACGAGCTTGTGATGAGGGAAGAAGATGCACTTGCTCTTGTCTCTGAAATACCCGAGGTTTTTTCAGAGCCTGTCGCTGACGCATCGGTCATTCCCACTATGTTTCTCTCTCATTTTGCGCGAGAGTCGGTTACGGTCGCGCTTGGTGGCGATGGTGGAGACGAGCTCTTCGCGGGCTACCCCACATTTCAGGCAGATACATTGTTCCAGTTCTACAGCGCGATTCCGCAGCCAATTCGCTCGTTACTGAGGCGAGGAGCACATCTTTTGCCTGCATCAAATGCGAATTTTTCATTTTCCTACAATGTTCAAAAATTTGTAGGAAGCGATTCACAGAATAGTCTGGAGCGGCACCTTGGCTGGCTCGGTACGTTTGATTCGAGTGCGCGCGCGACCTTGCTCACGGGTAAGCCCGCAAGTGATATCTTTGTGGATGCAAAAAAGTATGCGGAGCAGTTTCAGGGGGAAGCGGGGAACAAGCTGCTTTTTATGTACATGCGCACCTATCTTATGGATCAAGTGCTTGTAAAAGTTGATCGCGCGAGTATGCGTTACGCTCTCGAAACACGGGCTCCTTTTTTAGATCATGTACTCGTGGATTTTTTGCTCTCGCTTCCTTACTCAGTTAAATATCATCGCGGAACGACAAAGCATCTCTTAAAACAACTCATGAAAGAGAAGTTACCACGCGATATTGTATTTCGAAAAAAGAAAGGTTTTGGTATACCACTTGCGCGTTGGCTCAAGGGTCCACTTCGTGAGCTATGTACGACACTGCTCTCAAAGTCCTCGCTCGAACGCCACGGGCTCATGAATCACGCGTTTGTGCAGAAGCTCGTTGAAGAGCACTTACAGGGTGTGCGTGACAACCGTAAAGAGCTCTGGAATCTTATGATGTTCCAAATGTGGTATGAGAGGTGGATGTCGATAGCTTGAGGGAGGACAATTTGCCACTCCAGATTGGGTTGTCAATTTTCTCAAGTTGAAACGCAGCTGATAGACTACAGCGATGTCGTCGGAAAGCCGTTTCGGGTATGAGTGGAATAAGTACCATTTTATGTCTCCTGTCTATGAAAGGCAGTTTCGCAATTGGACGCATCCCATGACGAACGATGATTGGAAGGGAAAAAAAGTACTCGATGCGGGATGCGGCATGGGGAGAAATAGTTACTGGCCGATGAAGTACGGTGCAACATCGGTGGATGCGTTTGATCATGATGAGCGTTCCGTTCAGAGGGCGCGGGGGACACTTAAGGAATTTCCAAGTGCCCACGTTCACTTTAAGAGTATTTACGATATTGCATGGAAAGAGGAATTTGATGTGGCGTTCTCGATAGGTGTCATACACCATTTAAAAGAGCCAAAGGTCGCGGTTCGGAAAATGGTTGAGGCCCTAAAACCTGGCGGCAAACTGATTCTCTGGGTTTACAGCTACGAAGGAAATGAGTGGATCGTGCGGTTGGTGAACCCGGTTCGACTTTCGATTACTTCAAAATTGCCACCAAGTGTCGTGCATGTGCTTTCGTATTTCTGCTCGATTCCACTTTTTCTTTTCGTGAAAATAGTGAAAGGGCCGAGTAATTATTTTCGACAGCTCGCCGCCTTCGATTTGTGGCACATACACAGTATCGTATTCGATCAACTCATTCCCGACATTGCGAATTATTGGAAGAAGGGTGAGGTGCGTGCGCTTACTGAGGGGCTTTCGTTACAACAGATAGAAGTGCATCAGACCCCAGAAGGTACTGGCTGGATACTCACGGCAACAAAAGTATGAGCGAAGGATTTGACGTAAGGAATTTTTTTAAGCGGTGGCCAGCTTTTTATTATTTCATCGCTACCGTTTTCGGGCCTCTTCTTTTTGGAGGTTTAAGCGCGAATGCCTTTCTCCGGAAGTATCCTTCCAATGGAATCATACTCAACCTCGGATCAGGTCCACGCGTCATCCGCACCGATGTGATCAATGTGGATGTGTATCCCTACGCCGGAGTGTCCATTGTTGCTGATGTAACATCGGTACCAAGGGAAAATGCAAGCATTGCGCGTATCATTTCAGACAACGTCCTTGAGCATGTGCATGATCCGATTGCTGCGGTTAAAGAGATGCATCGCCTATTGGAACGTGGAGGAATTGCCTATATTGCAGTTCCGTTTCTCTACCCCTACCACTCATCGCCATCAGATTTTCAACGATGGACTGACATTGGTCTGCGAGAATTGTTTAAGGATTTCGAAATAATCGAACTCGGGACGCGCGCGGGGCCGTTTTCGGCGCTCTGTACGTGGGCGGTTCACACAGTCGGTTTTATTTTCTCCTTCGGTTCGCCGACGCTCAATTCTCTATTCACCAACTTGAGTATGTTCGTGCTTTTTCCTCTCAAGCTGCCCGATGTTATTTTCAATCATTGGCCAAAATCTGAAACGATGGCGGCCGTGCTCTATCTTGTCGTCCGCAAACGGTAGGTATGTGGCTCAAAAGACATCTGTGGGGAATAGTAGTCGCGCTATTCGTTGGGCTCTGTGCGCTTACCCCGATGCTGCTCGCGAATCCGTATATCGGTGCTGAATATCAGGGTATCGAATATGCTCCTCTTGATGATGAGGAGATTTATCGTGCGCGGATCCATGAAATTCTTGACGGCCACGAAAGTGTCGCTCAAGCATATCTCTTTGAATATAAAGATGCGGGAAGTGCGGTCGTCCCCATCAGTGAGTGGCTCTATGCAATCCCGTCTTTTGTTCTTGGCTTGCCAAACGTGCTATTGGCTGGTGAATTTCTCTTGCCTGCACTGCTATTTTGGCTCGCATACCTCTTTGTGCGCCGAGTAACGGGGGATGAGCTTACGGCGATTGCAGGAGGGCTTCTCACGGTATTTTCCGTCGAGTTTATGGACTACGGATACATGTTTGATCTTTTGCGCGGCGGGTGGCCGCGGCCGCTTTTGTGGAATCGCCTCGTGAATCCAATTGTGGGCGCGGTTGAATTAATGGCTTTTCTCAACCTACTGTGGATTGTAATCGAACGACGCTCAAGGGTGGCGGTTCTCGGAGCGGGAATACTCCTTGCGCTTATGGTTGGATATTACTTTGCCTTCGGTATCGCGCTTGCGCTCCTTGGCGTCCTGGGGCTCATCTATATGTATCGAAGAGAATTTGATATTTTTTCTCGTTTGGTACAAGTGGGTATTGTGGGGCTTGTGCTTACGCTGCCGTACTGGTACATCGTCTTCCACGCCCTTGGTACACCGGAGGCTGCACAGCGCGGGGGCATGTTCTTTACGCATGCGCCGGTAGTAAACAAAGCTCTTCTCGTTGCAACACTGCTGAGCGCCGGTTTGTATGCATATGCTCGTTCGACGAGAACGGTGCAGATATTTGCGCGCCAGTGGATTTTTGTTTTCGCATTAGTTGCGGCGGGATGGATTGCATTTAATGAACAAGTACTTACTGGGCGTGAGATTTGGCACCATCATTTCGTGCAGTATGCGATCCCGCTTGCATGTCTTGCGGTCATGATTGCACTCTTCCATGTTGTCCGTGAAGCCGCGCCGCGCCTGTGGAAGGGAAGTATGTGGGCTGCGATTGCTTTCACTACTGTATTTGCTGCGTATTCAACACTCTCAGTCATCCCACGGGTTGATGCATTTGAGAGTAGGCAGGTATATGGAATTCTCACTCATTGGCTTGATTCTCGCGCACCGAAAGACTGCGTCGTACTGGTTCTTGAGGATGAGGAGGCGCTCGCACGCTTTATTCCAGCGTATTCGCACTGCAACGTATACATTACGACCTACACGTTTTATGGCGTCCCGATGGAGCGTATCTATCATAATTACTTCCTGCGTATGCGCCTCTTTGGCGTAACGACCGAGATGGCAGAAGAATACCTGCGCGCGCACGAACACACGGTCCGGGGAACGTTTTTCATCGACTGGAATCAGGCGCTCATGAACACCGATCCGGAGTGGTTTGAGGCGAAAGTGACCGAGCTCGTGCAGAAATATGGCGAATTCGTGAAGGGTGACCTCAAAGAGCAGGTGAGCGCATATCGTGTTGACTATCTCGTCGCGGAGGGCAAAATCCCCGCAGCGCTCGACACGGCGCTCCCATCCCTTGCCGAACCGGAAATCGTGGGGCCTTATTATGTCTATCCGTTTGAGCGTGAGTAAAGAGTGATAGAATGTCGCGTATGTCTCTTGAAAAAATGTTGCGCTCCGTTGTTATAGCCGGAGTATTTTTACTCCCGTTTCTCGCACTCTACGTGTCCTCGTCGCTCTTCTTCCCATTCATTTCAGGCAAAAACTTTGCATTTCGTATTATCATTGAAATTATTGCGGGCGCGTGGCTCGCCCTTGCGATCGCGAGCCCGCTCTATCGCCCGAAGCGCACGCCGCTTTTCTGGGGTTTTGCCGCCTTTATTGGCGTCATGGCTCTAGCTAATCTTTTCGGGGTCTATCCTCACAAGGCTTTTTGGAGCAACTTCGAGCGCATGGAAGGGTGGGTCACGCTCGCGCACTTGTTTATCTACTTTATCGTCGCGCAGACAACTCTTACCACCGCAAAACTCTGGAAGCAGTGGTGGCACACGTCGCTCGGAGTATCGCTGATAGTGGCGATCATTGGGCTT
This sequence comes from uncultured Candidatus Saccharibacteria bacterium, assembly GCA_964393065.1. Lineage (GTDB taxonomy): Bacteria > Patescibacteriota > Minisyncoccia > Phycocordibacterales > UBA2100 > UBA10103. Next base: position 6,311 of record CAYMRY010000015.1, on the reverse strand, counting down.
TTCCAGTTACTCGGCTTTGTCACTATCAATCAGGGTAATATTCGACTCGATGCTCGCCTGGGGAACGCAACCTACCTTGCGATCTACATGTACTTCCATATCTTTATGGCTGCGCTCTTTCTTGCGCGGGCGTGGGTAGAATCGCTTCCTGGAAAACGACTCGCCCCGACTTTGGGCTATGGCTCACTCATCGCGATCAACACTTTCGTACTCTTTTTCACTTCGACGCGCGGCGCTATCTTGGGTCTTATCAGCGGCGCAGGTCTCGCGGCACTCATCCTCATCGTGCTTGCACCGCGCTCGCGCGCGGCATGGCGTGCGGGAACAGTCATCGTTGGGTTCATCGTTTTGTGCGGCCTTTTCTGGCTTGTCAGTGACCAGGCGTGGGTGCATCGCATTGAGCCCTTGCATCGTCTTGCGAACATTGTCGATGAGGGGGTTCCTGACGCTCGTCAGATGAACTGGGCGATGGCGTACGAGGGTTTCAAAGAGCGCCCCATTCTTGGCTGGGGACAGGAAGGATACTCCGCCGTATTTGATAAATATTACGATCCCAACATGTACGCTCAGGAACCGTGGTTTGACCGCGTGCACAATGTCTTTTTTGACTGGCTCATCGCGG
>CAYMRY010000015.1:0-5589 GCA_964393065.1 uncultured Candidatus Saccharibacteria bacterium | reverse complement strand
CAGGAACCGTGGTTTGACCGCGTGCACAATGTCTTTTTTGACTGGCTCATCGCGGGTGGCATCCCCGGACTCCTCGGATATCTTTCGCTGTATTTCTTTGCACTCATGATGATCTGGAAGAGCAGTGCGTTTGCACCATATGAGCGCGCGATTTTGACCGGGCTTCTTGCGGGGTATTTCTTCTACCTCGTCTTTACCTTCGACAATCTCACGAGCTACATACTCTTTATCGCGATTCTTGCGTACATTACGGTGCGTGCGCACGGAGATCAGCCCGAGCGCGGAGCGCCGCAAGCCGATGCACACGTTCTGCCGTGGGCAGCTCTTGGCGGGACCGTGCTCTCACTTACGGCAGTCTGGTTTGTAAACGCTGATGCCATTACACAAAATCGTGCAATCATTCAGGGTATTTCGCCGCAGCAAGGGGGTATCACCAAAAACCTTGAGTTCTTCAAAGATGCAACGACGTATCGCAGTGTGGGCGACCAAGAAGTGCGCGAACAATTCTCTCAGGCGGCTATTTCAGTTATTAATATTCCTGAAGCGCCCGTTGAAATAAAGCAGGAGTTCGTAAAATCGGCCTACGAGGCAATGGACGCTCTCAGCAAAGAAGCTCCGCTGAGCGCGCGCTTTCCATTCTTTATGGGAATCCTTCTCGATCAGGCGGGGCTCTACGACGATGCAAACAAAGCGCTCCTGCGCGCGCATGAAAATTCGCCACGCAAACAATCTATTCTCTTCGAGCTTGGGCTCAATTCGTTTGCGCGAGGTAAAAACGACGAAGCGCTCGCGTACTTCAAAGAAGCGTACGAGTATGCGCCGGAGTATCCTGATGCGCGTACCCACTATATCGCTGCGTTAATTCGTGCCGGAAAGGATGCCGAAGCAGAAGCGCTCCTCCAGCCGTTTGTCGAAGCGGGGACCGCGGTAGATCCGCGCATTGCCTCAGCCTATGCTGCGCGTAATCAGTATGGCAAAATAGTTGCAATCTGGACTGCTCACGTACAGAAAAACCCTACGCAGATCGAGCCGCGCTTTGTACTTGCGGGGGCGCAGTTCTCAAATGGCGATCCGGCTGGGGCTATTGCGACACTGGAGGCCATAAAACGAGAGTTCCCTGGTTCTGCGCAGCAAGCAGAGCAGCTCATTCAACAAGTAAAAAGCGGTAAAAAGTAATTCATCAGTCATGTTGCTTGCGAGCTACGCGGCATACGGTACAATAGCGATGTGAGTGCTACATAAGTTGTAGCTCTTCCAAATGAAAGGCCAAGATCCTCCCTCTGGGAGGTTTTTGGTTTTTTATCCATACCCACACGCAGTGTGGGCAAAAAGATAAAAAACCGAAAACGGCCGGAACTGGGGCCTCGTGAGAAAGCGTTACTACGCTAGCTCTCACGGGGAGGTGAGGCGGGCCTGCAAGTGCTTAGTATTTTGGAGCTTGCGAACAAAATACCTAGCAATTTGAAGGTTTTGGTTTTTCGACCATACCCGAGCGCAGCTCGGGTTTAATGGCGAAAAACCAAAAACGGTCAGAGCGGGGTTCCCACCTTTACCTTTTTTAAAGAGGTACTACACTAAGAGGGTAAGGATCTATTGCGGAGGGCGGCGGCACTCACAACTTTCACTTTGGAGCTCGCACCCGCCTTCCGCAATGGGTCTTTTTGCTTTTGCAAAAAGACATTGAAGGCGGGTGCGAGCGACAAAGTGGGAAAGGGGTCGGGTGAGGTGCGAGAGTTCGCAGCGCCGCAAGACCTTTAGTGATATTTTGGATCTTGAGAACAACATATCCTAAAGGTGTACTGTTCCTGTAAGGAAAACACCTGTTTTCCCGCGGAGGAGATACTATAGAACCGCGGGTTCTTTAAGCGAAGTACTCTTCGTTCTTTGCGTGCTCGCACCGCCAAAAGTTTTTTCCTCCTGGAAAAACTTTCAGCCCTGTCTCGCAGCCGAGCCGCTCCGACCTTGCGCCGCTTACTATCGCGCGGCTCACCTCCCGCATTGGATCTTTTTTTGTGCTCAAAAAAGCTGAGGATGGGTGCGCGCGACAACTTGGAAAATAAAGATTTCTGCTCTGGGTAAAAAATGTATACAAAATTATTTTCACCTTGAACACATTCAGTAAGCGTAGAGTACATTGATTATCCATACTAATTATTTATTCCAATGTAAAAAACATTTTGAAGTTATCCACACATTCGCGTAATTTTTTTTAAATTATTCGCAATGAATGCAATAATTTATGAAACGCGTTGCACATTTATTTCAATGTTGCGAATGCGGGTCGATTGTTAGTCCCTAGGGAAAAAACTACACTATCTATATGGCAAAGAAAAAGAAGGCTGCAAAGAAGGCAAAGAAGGCTTCAAAGCGCCGCTAGTCTGATACTCCTCTCACGGAGTATTCCAAAAAAGTCCTCCATCGGAGGACTTTTTTGTGTAATGAGAATTCAGTCACAAAGAGCGCACGTAATGAGAAAGTATTTTAAAAAACATTCTGCAGTGCATCTACTTGCGTGCCTATTCCAGAGAGAGGTCAATTGTTGTAGGATTACCCGATGTCTTTTTTACGACGACTTTTTGGGGATGAAAACGCTGCAGCGCTCCATAGGGCTGAGCCTATTGCAGCACAGGTAAATGCACTTGAAGAGAGCTTCAAAGCGCTCTCAGATGAGGCTCTAAAGGCTAAAACGGCCGAATTTAAGGCTCGTTTGGCCTCCGGAGAGACGCTTGATCAACTGATGCCGGAAGCATTTGCGGCGGTCCGTGAGGCGTCAAGGCGCACGCTGGGGCAGCGCCATTTCGATGTTCAGCTGATTGGGGGAGCGGTACTCCATCAGGGCGGCATTGCCGAAATGCGAACGGGAGAGGGAAAGACGCTGGTAGCGACACTTCCCGCATACCTGAACGCGCTCTCCGGAAAAGGGGTGCACGTGGTGACGGTCAACGATTATCTTTCACGCCGCGATGCAGTGTGGATGGGACAAATTTATTTCGCACTCGGTCTTTCAACTGCAGTTCTCAATCATGAGTCATCCTTTTTCTACGATCCTGCAGCAGTGCCCAAGTCCGAAGAGGAAATTGACGATGCAGAGCGCGATGCTTTAGGAAGTTTTAAAGTGATCCACGAATTTCTACGCCCTTGTCCGCGTGCGGAAGCGTATACGGCAGACATAACCTACGGAACGAATAATGAATTTGGATTTGATTATTTACGCGACAATTTGGAATACGAAGCAGATAAGATTCGCCAGAAAAATCATCACTTCGCCATTGTGGATGAGATCGACTCGATCCTGATCGATGAGGCGCGTACGCCACTTATTATCTCTGCTCCTGTTGCGGATGCGGAAGGCTTGTACAAGCGATTTGCCGATATTGCGGAGACTCTTGTTGAAGAAGAGGACTACACGATCGACGAAAAGCAGCGTGCCATCGCGCTTACCGATGCGGGAATCGAGAAGGCCGAGAAGGCGCTCGAAATCGGCTCCATCTATACCGATGCAGGTATTAAATATGTCCATCACCTTGAGACCGCTACGCGCGCAAAGGCTATTTTTCGTCGAGATAAAGACTACGTGGTCCGTGCGGGAGAGGTAGTGATTGTCGATGAGTTCACCGGGCGCTTGCAGCCGGGGAGGCGCTGGTCGGATGGTCTTCATCAGGCGATTGAGGCCAAAGAGGGTGTAGCGATTCAAAAAGAGAGTCGCACGTTCGCATCAATCACGTTCCAGAATTATTTTCGCCTGTACGGCAAATTGGCTGGTATGACGGGTACCGCAGCGACTTCTGCGGAGGAGTTCTACAAAGTATACGGCCTTAATACGGTCGCGATCCCGACGAATATCCCGCCGAAGCGCATCGATCACAACGATATGATGTTCCAAACCGAATCGGGAAAGTATCGCGCCATCGCAAAGCATGTAAAGCAGCTCCACGAAAAAGGGCAGCCGGTTCTCATTGGTACCGTTTCGGTCGAGAAAAATGAGGTGCTCTCCAGTCACTTTAAGCTCGAAGGTATTCCTCACGAAGTGTTGAACGCGAAAAATCATGAACGTGAGGGAGAAATCATAGCCCAGGCAGGGCGCCCTGGTGCGGTCACCATCGCCACCAACATGGCCGGTCGCGGTGTCGATATTAAGCTTGGGGGAAATCCGGCAAGCGATGAGGACATGCAAGCGGTAAAAGATGCAGGAGGATTGTTTGTCCTTGGAACCGAGCGACACGATGCGCGCCGTATTGATAACCAGCTGCGCGGACGAGCAGGGCGTCAGGGCGATCCTGGCGAGACGCAATTCTTTGTTTCCCTTGAAGATAGTCTCATGCGTATTTTTGCAAACGATGTCATCAAGCGCGTGATGGGAAGCTTTGGTATTCCCGAAGACGAGCCGATCTATAATTCGATGATCACCAAGTCGCTCGAGAGAGCACAGACCCGCATCGAAGAAATTAACTTCGATTCTCGAAAGCACGTGCTTGCATACGACGACATTCTCAATATTCAACGCAAAAGCATCTATGATAGACGCCGCGCGCTTCTCGAAGGAAGCAAGGATGTTGTGGATGCGGAAATCGAGCGTATCGCAACACTTAATCTAACCGTGCTCGCGGAAGGTGAGACTGAAGAAAAGGCACAGGATTTCGCGGCGCTCATGCGCGAGGCTCGCGAAAAGCATGGAGATCAATTCCATCAACTCGCCCGCCGCTTCCTCCTTCAGACCATTGATCTTCTGTGGGTGGAACATCTTGAGGCAATGGAATACCTGAGGTCGTCGGTTAATTTGCGTGCATACGGTCAGCGCGATCCACTTATCGAATACAAAAGGGAGGGTCTCAAGCTCTTTACGAGCATGGAGGCAAATTTCGAAGGACACGTCGCGGCGCGATTACCGCAAGTCCTCGGAGTAAGTAAGGTACCTGAGCAAGAGGATTTCGCGCGCCAAAAAGCTGCCGAGAATGTGCAAAAGGTTGCACGCACAATCACTTTTTCACCCACTAATGTTGTCAAAAAATACAGCCGCAACGACAAAGTCACCATCACGAACGGTTCTGAGACTCAGGAAATGAAGTACAAGAAAGCGGAGCCTTTGCTCGCTTCCGGAGAGTGGAAGATTGTAGAGAAGTAGCTCAGTGTATTTCTTGCATAAGGTAAAGATCGCTGGATGACTCGTTATTATTCGGTGCTCTCAACGGGCGTCTCTGCGGGGGGAGCGGTAGTGTCTTGTATTGGTGGCGCCTCCGGCACTTCGGGCGGTGTCGAATTCTCAGGTGTAGTAACTTCTTCTGCCGGTGGTTCTTCGATTGGAGTTGCGTCCGGCTCTACTTCTGATGCGTCAGGTTCTGGTACTGCAGGCGGTGGTTCGATGGGTGTATCGGTCTCAGGCGGAACTTCAGGCTCAGGCTCTGGCGATGGTGTTGGAGAAGTAGTACCGTTCGATCCCGCGGCGCCCGCGGTTTGTCCGCGCATATCGAGTAGTTCGAGAAGTTCCGATTTAGTGATGCATATTTCCTCGAGGCAGAGGGATTTTGTCTGCACGCTCTCGGCGAAAACGTTCTGTGCGGTAACTTCGCGCGCAAAAAAAGCAGTAATACC
>CAYMRY010000014.1:13701-16166 GCA_964393065.1 uncultured Candidatus Saccharibacteria bacterium | reverse complement strand
GCATATAGTAATCGTACGGGCCGTCTTTCACGGGAACCGACATGTCGTTTTCTTTTATCCGCCCCCGGATTTCTCCATACAATTTTTTCGCGAGCGCGCGCTGTGGCCTCATCCAGCTTTCTGTGTAGGCGTTTTCTGCCTTCAGATACGATTTGACTTTCGTGTCTTTCGTGTTCTTAAGCCATGCATACTCATCCTCATGGGTAATCCCATGAAGGTCGAATGAGTGGGGTATCTTCTGTGCCTGGGGTAGTTTTTGGACCATTTTCCGACTCTAACACAGACGACCCCGCCAGCGCGAGCCGGCGGGGTCTGAGGAGAATTTTTGTACGGGTGGCAGAGCACTGAGCATTTCGGTTCCATATTGGAACTCAGTGGAATGCGTCAATCAATTATAAGAAGGTGTCCTTGCCACCGAGATTTTGCTTCGAGCAATACAATGTGGCCCGGGGATCTCCAGAGCCACTACAGAAAGCATTACTCGGGTGTGACTGTTCCGCTTCTATCAGAAACGAGAAACACAAGAACGCAACCTAATATTCCAAGTGTCAGCCAAAGAAACCAGAGACCAGAAAGAATGAAGAAGAAATCATCCATCGTCATGGAGTATTTTATTGATGTACATGCGTCTCGTATCCTTTCAGCGACAACTCCCTCATTCCAATAACTTGGGGAATTGCACCGCAAGTGGATCATTTCTCCGACCATACACGCAATGAATGTGCATGCACTGCCCAAAAGACACAAAAATCCGAGTAAGCGCGCCATCTTTCCATTCACGGCTTTTCTCCATTTCTGAGGCATTAAGCCTGATAGTCCGATGCTTTTATACCCTGAGGCAATCGAGGAGTCAAGAGTTTCCGTCGCTGTTTCATTTTAGTTTTGAAGATAAATTATTCTAATTTCTACTTGCTTTTTCCTAATCGAAGCAGAAAACGAAACCATCGTACCTTTCGAGACACACTATGGTTTAATGGCACCTTCCTCAATCAACAAAGCGCGTTTTTTCTTTGGGCCACCTCGATTGTATTCACCAATCTTTCCATCACTCCCTATGACGCGATGACACGGCACTGTCGGATCGTAGTTGAGCCGCATAAACGTCCCCACGGCGCGCGCAGCACCTGGATTCCCCGCCTTTTCTGCGACTTGCTTGTAGGTCAAAATCTTCCCTTTCGGAATTTTCCTCACAACATCGAGTACTTTTTCGCGCAAAGATGTCATGCCTAGAGTATACCACTGCCGTTAATGTGCAAAAATACTCTGACGTGGCATACTCACAAACGGTGCAACCTGGAAGGAACAGCCCATGACGCGTGCAGAGATTGAAAAAGCGATAGCGCTCAAGAAAAGCGAACTAGCGGCACTGGAGGAGCTGAGATCGGATATGATTCGGAACACGCCGATCCTTTGCTCTTGCAGCGACCAGACGATTCTACTTTGGGAATTAGTTTATCTGCTCCCGCATCGGTACGTATCCCCGTTCAGCTGCATGGGTGGCGATTATTGGGTCCCTGAAACAAATGATGCGCGATTCAAATGCCCGCATTGCAGTCGAGATATACAAGTTCCCGATAACGTTGCGAAGGATATCAAAGGCGGGACGTTTATCGGATCTCACGTGCACGCCTATCACGAGGAATTGTACTTGAAGATTGCTAATGGGAAGCTGCTCGAGGACGAGGTGCCGATCAAGTCGATCAAGGATATTCCGAAGGAAGTCGAAAGGCTCGATCTCCAGGCTCGATTGGCGGCTCTTGATGCCTGAACATGACCAGGCGATGGCTGAATCCTATGAGCGGCAGGTGCAACCCTGCCGCTTTTCTTTATATTCCCAGGGTACTTTGTGATCCTTTTTCAAGATTACTCATGCCGAGTGGGGACTTTTTTGGCATGAATGGCTGCATTTTTTTGCCGACCATTTCTCGATACACACAATAATCACATCCATCACCCACCGGTGGAAGCTTTTCACTGTCGAGACATTCTTTGATACTGAGGAGTGTGGGTTCAACCCACGAATCATTTCCCGTGTGCGGAACGAGAGTCACTTCGAATTCGAGCACGCCATCAAATGCTTTGCGATCCTTACTCGCGTTTGCGTACACAAAGTATCCGGTATCGGAGACCGTAAACCCATTGCGACGGAAGAGCCACTGATATGTTTCCATCTGCTTTTTGTAGCCATCGTGCCATTCTTGATCGAGTGCTTCAATCTTTTCGTCCTTACTCGTTGATTTGTAATCGACGATCATCAGCTCCCCTTTTGGATTGACCCACACATCGTCCACCGCACCTGAGACCGTAAAGCCGGTTTCAGGATGCTTGTAATCGATACCTTTAAAATTCTCGCGCCAAATGTCCATCTTCGCATGCTGAAACGGCACTGCATCGATGCCGTATTGCTCCATCAAAGGATGCGCAGTCTTTCCGTCACGATGAATGTCGAACTCTTTCTTGAGAAG
>CAYMRY010000014.1:0-13601 GCA_964393065.1 uncultured Candidatus Saccharibacteria bacterium | reverse complement strand
CCTGCGTCGTGCCACCGTTTAATCATCTGTTCTACATACCAAAGTCCAAAGAAAACCCCCAAGGTAAGCGCTGCCGCAAAAACGGCGAGCGAAAACATTTCAAATGCAACGAGAACTCCGATTGATGCTGCGACCCAGAGTCCGGCCGCCGTCGTAATGCCATGCACTGCATCGCCGCGCATGAAGATAAGTCCCGCCCCAATGAAGCCGATGCCCTGCACGATCGCCGCTGCCATACGTGCCGGATCAAAATTCACCATGCCGAGATATTGCGCATCGATATGCTCGCCTGCAAGAACAAAAAGACATGCGCCAAGAGAGACCAGCGCGAAAGTGCGCATACCAGCCCGCTGGCGCGCAACAATCGACCGCTCTGTCCCGATGATGACGCCGAGCACCGTGGCAAGCAACAATTGCCCAAACATGAATACAGTAGGATCGTTTTCCATCGTTAGTATTCTACCGCGTGAGATTCCTCACGTGTTTCAAATTTGGTCGGCAGTGTGAATTGCGCGCGCACTTTAGGGGCGTGGGGAGAACATAAGTAGTGCGCCTCCTCGATCACACTCGCGATTCGCGCGGGTTTAATCCCAAAATCACGCAGCACATGCTCGCTTTGAATACTCTTACAAAGCACAATTTTATTTTCCATAAAGCGACGCTTTTCGCTATCACTCAGCGTTGTAAGCGCCGTTAAAGGATGCACGCGGACTGTTTCAATCATATGAAGAAGTCCGCGATCACGTGGAAAATCCCAACCGAGAAGCGTCAAGTTCGAGCACTGTGCGTACCGGATCGCATTACGTGTGAATGCAGTATTCGTGACCAGCCATCCTTCAGTAACTCGCGACGATGCAGCGGGCGCACGTTCGAGGTCATGATACCGCGCGTGCACATAGAGCGCGTCTTTAATATCGGTCTTCCCACCCGGTTCGTTGTGAAATTTTGCCTCGATGCCAACAACGCGATCCCCTTTCTTTGCAAGGACGTCGACTTCATGAGGTGCGCAGCGCCCCGTAAGTGCTACACCGGTTTGTGTCTTCCAGCCGTGCGCCTTCAGGACTTCTGCAAGAAATTGCTCAAATGGAAATCCGGATGGCCCGAGTGCAAAAACTGCGCGCTTGATTGAGTACCGTGCAGCAACCGCCGGCGTCGCATCCTTGCGCAGCATTTCAAATGCATGCGTATAAATATCCTCGGTGCGCATCCCTTCTTTGAGGTGCTTGGAGACGTCGTTGATGATATCAACGCGCGCGTCAGTGTGCGCGCCCGCCCGCGCGAGTGAAAGATCGAGTTTATGCGGATCAAACGGCTCTACTTCACCATCAGCTTTCGTAATCAAAACACTTCCCATCGCACCAGTATACTATGCAGAAATGACGCCACTCCCCACCAACTTGTCCCCATCATACAAGGCGAGAGTCTGACCAGGGGGTGCGAGATGCGGCCCATCAAAAGTAACGATGTTATGTGCGAGAACGCAGCCGACAGGTTTTTCGCGATACCGCGCTTGCGCAAGAAGGCGCCTGTCTGAAGCAGGTATTTCAGAAACGAATTGTACGTCGACAAGAGGAGCGCTCGTTACGTTGGCACGCTGATTATTCGGTGAGACATGAATGCTGTTACGTTCAACATCGATAGCATAGATGTACTGAGGCACTGAATGTGTACTGTGCGCATGCACGCGAAAACCATGACGCTCGCCACGTGTGTAAAGCGCAGCCCCGTCGTGCTCGCCGATAACCTCACCCACCTCGTTGAAGACATTCCCTTTGGTGAGCGGAATGTACTGTGCAAGAAAATCGCGCATGCTCACATCACCCACAAAACAGAGCCCCTGACTATCGGCTTTTTTGGCAACCGGTAGATTGAATTTCTCAGCGAGGGCACGTACTTCCGGTTTTGTATATCCGCCAACAGGGAAAACCGTTCGCAGAAGATCATCTTTTTTGAGTCGCGCGAGAAAATAGGATTGATCTTTGTTGGTATCTTTGCCCCGCCACAGCTCTGCGTCCTTTATCTGCGCGTAGTGACCTGTCGCTATCATATCTGCGCCCTCTTCAAACGCCCACTGTGCAAACGCACCAAATTTAATATGGCGATTGCACAGCACATCCGGGTTTGGCGTTATGCCGCGAGCGTAGTTCAAGAGCATGTCGTCGATAACGGTCTTTTTATATTCTTCGGAGAGGTCGATTTCCTTAAACGGGATTTCGAGTGCAGCGGCAACACGCATCGCATCAAGGCGATCACGCTTCCAAGGGCAGTCGATAAATTCAGGCCGCCAAATCTTTATGAACGCACCGATGACCGTGTGACCGGCTTCTTTGAGGAGCGCGGCTGAGACAGCGCTATCGACGCCCCCGGAGAGGCCTACGTAAATAATAGACATGTGAGTTGACAGTAGACAGTTTACAGTTGACAGTCAAGGGTGAATTCTTTTGTGCGCTGTTCACTGTCAACTGTTAACTTCCCAAATACAACGCCTTTAGTCTCAAATGTTCCTCATAGGTCTTCGAATAATAGGTCACATTGTTACGATCGGCGAGATAAAAAAGATATCCTTTATCAATCGGATTCACCGCAGCTTTGAGTGACGAAAGGCTTGGTGAGCCAATTGCTCCCGGCGGCAGTCCTTTATTTGCATACGTGTTGTACGGGTCTTCTTTATTGGCAAGATCAGCTCTCGTCAGAGTAAATGTGGTGCGGCCGAGCGAGTAGAGAAATGCAGCGTCCACTTGGAGCGCCATGTCGATCTTGAGACGACGCCACAGAACACCTGCAATCATACGGCGGTCCTCATACGTGCGTGCTTCCTTTTCGAGAATGGAGGCAAGGATAACGACCTCGTTCAGCGATTTGCCGAGCTTTGTAATGTCCCCTATGAGCGGTTCAATATGTGAGTCGAAGTTCTGTCGCATCGCCTCGATCACGGTATCCTCGCTTGCATTCGGCAAAAAGAAATAGGTATCGGGAAAGAGAAACCCTTCCATCGGTTGCGCTTTTTTAAGAAAGGTTTCAGCGTTAAAGCGTTGAAGATGTGTAGCAAATATTTTGGCCATCTCACGCGTGGTAGCTCCTTCGGGTATTCGAATGCGGAGTGGCTCGAGCCCATATGCACCCGTTGTGATGGCGTTTGCAATCGCGATGATGTCTTTCGGTTCATTGAAAATATAATCCCCCGCACGAATATCGCGATCTCGGCGTAGGAGAATTACGGCGATGCGAAAGGCTTCCGCTTCCTGAATGACTCCCTGTTCCTGGAGCGTTTCCCCCACCTCGAGCGCAGTTGCGCCATCAGGGACGGATACCAGAAGGCCGACGGGAAATTCTTGCGGTGGTGCGATGAGATACATATACGTGAGGAGCGCAAAAAAACCACCCGCAAAGATCATCGTGAGGGAGCGACTATTCGCATGCTCGCGCCATTCCATTGAGAGACGATGCGGCTCGGTGTAGAGCCACTCGAAAGCGCTATATGCGTATTCTTGCAAATTCTGTAGAAAGTTTTTCATACATTCTAAATACGAATATCGAAAATAGAAACAAATACCACATACGAAGCACGAATACTCAAACCATCACGTTTCGACATTGGAATTTTATACATTGTAACTTGTTTCGAATTTCGTGCTTCGAAATTCGAATTTCCCAACTTACATAGGTAAGTTGGGTGGTGCTTCCGATTTTGCCGTCGGAACACGCTGAAGGCCAGGAGCGGTAACGGTGCGGGACGGCGGATGCCAGAGCGTTGCAATAATCTCGGTGCTCATATGCATCGGACTCTCCGCCATCTGCCACGGAGTGCTAAAAAACTGTCGACGACGATACATGTCGAGGTACCGGCGCGTCCACAGAATCCAGCGGACACCATCAGGACCCTCTCCCCAATCTTGCCACGGCCAGTCGAAATCGTTGTGCGCATACTTTGGACGAATCGCATTGAGTTCATTCGGCGCATTAAAAGGTCGCCAAATCCAACGGAATGCAGAATACTCTGCGCTACGCATTTTATTCGCCGGTGCGATGTATATACCGCGCATGCCTGTTTCAAAGATGAGTTTCGATAACTGACGCTCCATCGCGATCATTTGTTCTTTTTGCGTCTCAGTCGGGCGCGGAAAGCCGATTTTTTCAACCTCATGCCCATCTTTGTCCTTTTCTTTTGTTGTCGAAGCCGCTTTGCGAATTGCTTCCACTTCTTCCTCAACATCGAGACGCCAGCCCTTTTTATCAAAGTACCCGCGCATAACAATCTGTATCCAAACTTGCTCGTCTTTATTAAGTGCACTCAAAACCTCAAGTACGGAGCCATAGGGTTCGACTTTGTGCTCCTCCTTGGGATCTTTGTCGAGCTCAAAATCGACATACGTCTTTATCGGATACACGTCTGTTACTTTTTTCTGGTGGTAATTCTCGTACACATAATCCGTTGCAAAGCAGCTATTTTTTTCCGGATCAAATTCAAAACGCGTGGAGTAGTCTTCAACTTCCACAATTTCTACCTCAGGATACTGACTGTACATCGCAGCCTCAACCACATTTTTGTAAGATTTACGACACCAAATGAAAAAATGTATCTCCCCGCCAAAGGAGGTAATTTCCAGCGACGTGTACGGTCGCGTTCCGCCGAGCCAATATTTATCGATATGCGTCGTCTCGCCAGCGCGGATCCAGAAACTGGTTAAGACTTGTTCCATCGCACGCGGAGATTTGAAAATATCGGTCGGCATTTTTACCTCGAGAACAACGGGGTTCGTTCGATTGAAAATGTAGAGCGACCGCACATACCACATCCATGCACTCCAAAAGGCTGCAGCGAGGCCGAAAGGGCCGAGAATCGGAAACGCCATTAAAAACCATCCCGCAACGAGCCGCGAAAATTCGGGAAGCACAATCTGTGCAGCGACAAGGAGCGGGAAATAGAGCCCGATAAGAAATAAACCGCGGGATACGCCATAATCCGCTACCCATGCGGTCCAGCTATGGACACCGAACCAGTTATTGAAAAATGTAGCAGACGCGCTTTCTTTATGGCCTCCATGACCAAAAAGGAGCCCATGAATAAATTCAACAAACGAATCGAGGGCCGCATCGAGCGCGCTCTTACCTTCTACTTCTGCCATAAGGCAATAGTAGCAGGATATATTCTGAAATGCAGAGTAATCAACATTACGGCTCTTGAAAATCCTAAGCACGAAATACTAAATTCGAAACAAATTCGAATACTTTAAATATCAATCGCCAAACGGGCGCGAACTACTGTTCGCGCCCTAGTTTCGGATTTCGTGCTCCGAATTTCGGACTTGCCGCGTTAGCGAGCAACAATATAGCGGCCTTCGTTATCACGTTTGAATTCGCTATGCTGAAGATTGACAACGATCGTCGCATCTTTCACGTAGCGTTCGCGCTTCACACGGTCGATGATTTCGTCACGGGTGAGCGCTCCATCGCGTGCAAGGATATTCTTGATGACTTCACGAACAACGCCAGGAGCGTATCCCCATTCTTTGAGCGCGTAGAGACCGCGTCCCACGAGCACAAATCGTCCGTCCTTGATGAGTTCATTGTGTGTCGTAGCGGGGTGTGCAGGCTTTTTGAAAAGATCCTTAATGCCGCGCGCAACTTCAGTGAAATGCATCGGAGACCCGTGGCGCTTCAAGGTAAGGTAGGCGAAATCGCGGGTGTTCTTGATGCGTACGTGCGGAGATTCGGTGCGGCCCCATTCGCCGAGCGGATTGCGGCCAAGGCGCTTTGAAAGACCCAGCCATCGCTTCAAGACATCCCCTTCACGATTCTTAACGCCCGCCTCTTTGAGATAGCGTGCAAACTCTTCCAAGAAATCCTCTTCCGGAAGGAGTGCCATAGGTTCTACCGATTCGTACAATTTCAAGAGAGCTTCTTCGACAGACTGTGCAAGAGACTGATCAACATGCCAGCGACGTTGGAAATCGCCATCTTCACGACGATCGCCAAAGTGATGACCCACGTGAAGGAGGAAAAGGATGTGATTGCGCTCTGCATCATTCTTCGGGATTTCCGCAAGGATCGTAACCTCAGAAAGGAGGCCGCCAAGCTCGCCAATAGCCTTTTTGAGCTCTTCCATGGTCTTCTGATGCTGTGTGTAGGCTTGGGAGTCGCGGATCGAGGAGATACCACTCGATTCAATTTGGCGGATGCGCTCACGTGTGATGCCGTATTCCTTGCCAATAGCCTCAAGCGTACGCCCTCGGTCCCCAGTTACGAGGCCAAAACGGTCGGTGAGAACGCGGCGGGCGCGGTCCGGAAGGCTTGCGAGAAGCTCTTTGGTGACGGATTTTGCGGAAAATGAAACGGAGTAATCGGGAGATTTAGGGGTTTGATTTGTTTTGCCAACAGACATATTTAATTCAAGATTGACTTACCAAGCTTGTGTGCCATACCTTATATCAATATCCATCCGGTATGTCAACACCTATCCACACTTTCTCCACTGACGCTGACGGTATACCGCGAATCCCGCATAATTGCAATGAGTGATAGAATGCGGCCATGGCAATCACAGCTCAGACGCGTATCCCCCCACAAGACATTGAGACTGAGCGAGCGCTCCTTGGTGCCCTTATGATCAACCAAGGGGCTATCTACGAAACAGCAGATAGCGTCCATGTCGACTCTTTTTATGCTGGGAAACATCGGGTCATTTTCGATGCAATGCTCTCTTTGTATGCAAAGGGAGAACCTATCGATGTAGTTACCGTTGCATCGAAATTAAGTGAACGAAAGCAGCTGCAAGAGATTGGCGGACGAGCCTATCTCTCTGAACTCGCAGGAACAGCGGCGTCCCCCGGCTCCGCGACACACTACGCGCAAGTAGTTCAGACGAAATTCTTATTGCGATCGCTCATAGAAGCTGCTTCAAAAATCGGCGAGCTCGGTTTTGTTGAGGACCGAGATATTGAGCAGGTTATCGACGAAGCACAGCAAGCTGTTTTTAGTGTCGCCAACGCAGGTTCGTTGCGCAGTTTCGTGGCGATAAAAGAAGAACTTGCGTCTGCGTGGGAGCG
The DNA here is from genome assembly GCA_964393065.1 of uncultured Candidatus Saccharibacteria bacterium. Lineage (GTDB taxonomy): Bacteria > Patescibacteriota > Minisyncoccia > Phycocordibacterales > UBA2100 > UBA10103. The sequence continues at coordinate 6,555 of CAYMRY010000014.1, read as the reverse complement.
CCTTGAAGCACTTCAAAAACACGACGGTGGTATGCGCGGGGTTCCGACCGGCTTCCCTGCGCTCGATACCATGCTCTCCGGTCTCCAGAAATCGGATCTCATCATTTTGGCGGCTCGTCCTTCGATGGGAAAAACCACCCTCGCCCTCGATATAGCGCGGCAGTCAGCCATAAAACACAAGACGCCCGTCGGCTTTTTTTCGCTCGAAATGAGTTCACAGCAGCTCGTCGATCGTATGCTTGCAGCGCAAGCGGGGGTCAATTCATGGAGACTGCGCACTGGAAAAATCTCAAATGATGATGAGTTTGAGCGTCTCCAAAATGGTATGGCGGAACTAAGTGAAGCACCAATTTATATCGATGATAAGTCGTCCAATTCCGTGCTTGCGATGCGCTCCGTCGCACGTCGCATGAAGCTCGAAAAAGGACTCGGACTTATCGTCATCGATTACTTGCAACTCATCATTCCTTCCACAACGGGAGCCAATGTTTCGACCGTGCAGCAGGTCACGGAAATTTCGCGAGCATTAAAAGGTATGGCGCGCGAGCTTGATGTACCGGTTCTTGCACTCTCACAACTCTCACGTGCGGTCGAACAACGCGGGGGAAAGCCGCGCCTCTCCGACCTTCGCGATTCGGGCTGTCTTTCGGGAGATACACTTATTCAGCGCGCGGACACCGGAGAGCGCATTCCGATTAAATCACTCGTGGGCAGCGTAAATCTTCCGATCATTTCTATGGATGCATCGTATATGCTGCGTCCCATGCTTGCATCGAGCGTTTTTTCAAGTGGCATGAAAAAAGTGTTTGAACTTACCACACGAAGTGGCCGACGAATCAAGGCCTCGGCAAATCACTCGTTTCTCACATTTGAAGGTTGGCAGCGCCTCGATTCTCTCCAAGAAGGAGACCGACTCGCGCTTCCACGTTTTCTTACCGCAGAAAACGCTCCAAGCCGCCTCTCGGTTGATGAATTGGTGCTCCTTGCCCACCTTATTGGGGACGGCTGCGTCCTCCCGCGCCAGCCAATTCATTACACCAGCGCTGATAAGGCCAACTTAGACGCGGTCGAGAAGGCAGCCCGTGCACTTTTCCAGATAACTCCACGACGCGTACAACAGAAAAATTGGTGGCATACCTATCTGCCCTCGCCGTATCGCCTCACGCACGGCAAGCGAAACCCGATCACCAACTGGTTGTGTGACCTTGGTCTCAAGCCAGTGCGATCGTACGAAAAGCGGCTTCCTCAGGCCGTGTGTGCCGCCGATTCGAAATCAATCCAACTTTTCTTGCATCATTTGTGGGCAACCGATGGCAACATATCGTGGAAAAAACTGAAGGGCCGCAAGGATTCGGCGGCTATTTATTATGCGACTACGAGCCGCGCGCTTGCTGATGATGTGCAGCATCTCCTCTTACGCCTTGGAATCTGGAGTACGACGCGCCGTGTGCCTCAAGGCAAGCATCGCCCGATATACAACGTCGCAGTGCAAGGAGCTCCTATGCAATTACGATTCTTGGAACTTGTGGGTTCATACGGTCAGCGTGGCGCAATCGTTACGGAGCTTAAAGAAGCGCTGCGCGCAATCGCCCCGATCCCCAATACCGACACAATTCCGCAGGAAATTTGGGACCTGGTGCGCACAGAAAAAGCCACAACCAATACGAGCTGGCGCTCTTTGGCGTCCTCGCTCGGTACTTCCTATAATGGCAGCGCAGTACAAGTATCCGGAATGTCTCGCACGCGGCTCGCGGAAGTCGCTAAAATCCTTGGAAGCGAAAAACTTACGCATATAGCAGAATCGGATGTGTATTGGGATGAAGTAGCAACAATTATGCCGCTTGGTACCGAAGAAGTTTTCGATATCAGTGTGCCGGGGACGCACAATTTCGTTGCGGGCGACATTATTGTGCACAACAGTATCGAACAAGACGCGGACGTTGTTATGTTTATTCACCGCGAAGATATGATGGGGAGTCGCAGTGGAAATGAGAAGAATAATGTCGCGGAGATTTTGATCGAAAAACACCGTAACGGCCCCGTTGGTAAAGTCGATCTACTCTTTGACGACGAAAAGACAACCTTTATGACGGTCGAAAAATCAGACTTTGGCGACTTTGCGACGGAAGCTACGGTCGAAGGAACACCTTTTTAGACTATAACGAAGCCCGAATGTCGAAACTCGAAACAGTCACGAAATCAAAATGACAGAAGATCCAAACCCTCGTGTAAGCCCTTGTTGCTTGATAGATTGGTATTTGTTTAGTATTTAGAGCTTCGTATTTCGATATTCAACTCCCCTCTTATGCCCGACCCAATTGAGCGTCTAACCTCCCTTTTTGAGCGGTTTCCCGGCATAGGACCGCGCCAAGCACAACGATTTGTGCAATTTCTCTTGCGCTCATCTCCCTCGATGCGCCGTGAAATGGCTGAGAGCGTTCGCGACCTCTCACAATCGGTCCATCAATGTCCTGAATGCATGCGGTATCACACGGGCGGCAAAGGCGTCTGCACCATATGCACAGATTCCGGGCGCGACGCATCGCTCCTTGCGATAGTCGCCTCCGACGCAGACCTCTTTGCACTTGAGAGATCGCGTATTTTCCAAGGAAAATATTATGTCCTCGGCGGGCTCATATCGCTCGCATCTGAAAAGACCACGAATTTGCATCTGTCAGAAATAATTAAAAGCATCCCTGCGCGCGCTTCTCAAGGGCTTAAAGAAATAATCCTCGCCCTTCCCGCAAACCCCGAGGGAGATGCGACGACAATTCGCACCAAAGAGGAACTTCTTCCCCACTGTGCGCCCTTGAATGTGCGCATTTCAAACCTCGGCCGCGGTCTCTCCACCGGAAGTGAGGTTGAATACGCGGATCCTGAGACCCTTAAGAACGCTTTGGATAATCGAAAATAATGGTATAAAAACAGTTCGCCTTCAGGCGAAAGGAGAACGTGATGGCCTATTCTTCAAAAGACGAGCAGGCGATCCAAGATCTCGTCTGCAAAATAAGACAGGCGTTTATGCGGATCGCAGAAACCGTGGACGACGAAACACTCCCCGTTGAGGCACTTCGTCGGTTCGCTGAAAGTGAGTGCGGCACAGCGGTACCTGAGCCCGAGGAGGCTGAAGTCGAGATAGTTCCAACTGAAGACCCTCGGGGCTGCGCATAGCCCTATGGCCGGCGCACCACAGTGCGCCGGCCACCCTATTTCCTAACGCACAAATATCTGGTAGTATTTCCCCGTCGGGCCCTTAGCTCATCTGGTAGAGCACCTCATTTGCAATGAGGGGGTGGCAGGTTCGAGTCCTGTAGGGTCCACAAAACACTAAAAATCTGCCGGGGGCAGATTTTTTGGTTTTGTGGAAGACGGAGCGGGACCCGCGTCAGTAGACGCGGGTGCGAGTCCGGGTCGGGAAATTTTTCGAGCGACGGCGAGAAAAATATTCCTGACCACATAGTGGAAGACGCAGCCATATTTCGCGAGTACGCGAAATGGCGAGCCGGGGTGAGACGGGGGTGGGGCACCGTCGCAAGGCCGGAAGTGCTTGGCGCTGAGGCGGGATCGCGCAATCCGCCAGCAGGCGGATATGTGTGATGCGGAAAAATCCTCGAGACGGCGAGGAATTTATTTGTGACCACCGCGTGCGGTGGAAGCCGCAGCGATGTTCCGTCACTATACGGAACACGCGAGACCTGTTAAAGCGATTAAACAACCGCAACCGGTGGATAACTCAAGTAATACTTGTGCAGGTAGCGGAGGAATTTCCTCGCTATGATCGTGAGTACTTCTTTGTAGGGTCGCTTGTCGATGTCGCGAAGCTTAGCGAATAATTCTTGATAGAAAGGATTGTGCTGTTTGAGTCCCCAGGCAATTTGATGCAGTATCTTGCGTATATAGCTGTTACCTCGCTTGGAGAGTTTCCCTCGACCACGGAAGGTACCACTTTGAATCACACGAACATCGAGACCTACATACGCAACTAGTTGATCGCGGTGCGCAAATTCCTTTCCTGCAAGATGTGTCATGAGTACGGCAGCGGCATGGGGAGATACACCGGGAATCAGTGCAAGGTTCACCGCACTCTCTGGAGCGCGTGACTGAATCTCTGCACGCAACTCTGCGACCGCTGTGTTGAATTGTTTTTTGAGCGACTCACCGAGCGCGGAGGAAGACATTCCCAGCATTGCCTCTGATTCGTGCAGTGTCTTGAGTGCGAGTGTGTACGATTGTTTTAGTTTCTCGAGAGTACCCAAGAGACTCACGAGACGATTGGCGTACAGTACCTCTTTTGTCGCTCTAAATATGGGTAACGGTGACTCACGCAGTCCAATGTGCGCGAGCCTCTCTGCATCGATCGTATCGGTTTTTGATCCTCGCACGCTCGCTCTCTGGTACGTCTTTGTGATGATGGGATTAATGCAATTGACCACATACCCCGACTCTCGTAGCATGAGTGAGACGGGGACATGGTAGATGCCTGTCGATTCGAGAACGCACGGTGTATTCTTCCGGATGCCGTGCGTTTCGAGTTGGGATATCCATGTACGAATACCGTCTGTAGTGTTCGCGCACTGACCACTGAGCGTTGTTCTCGTTCCCTGTACGTACGCAAAATCAAGCTTTGCCTTTGATACATCGATACCGATGCATTGTGCCATATGAGTGTAATGAGTAATGAATAATCACAGATCATGCGACTGTGTGTAGCCTAGTGAGTTATGGAACCTCGTGGGGTTAACCTGTTGAACGACACTCTGTCGCAGTCCAGCACCACCACAGAGAGTCTCGCTTTGACACTCGAGGGTGTAGCCGGGACCAGTTTGTGGTGGTGGCGACCTGCCACTCAATTGAATCATGGTGCAGCGCATGGATTCCTAATACTAGTCGGGGTCGCGGAAATTTGTGTCCGACGGGACAGAAATTATCTGTGACCACCGCGTGCGGTGGAAGACGCATAAATGGTACCTGACCCCATTTATCGTCAATGCACATTGCAACGATAGGAAACCTGGCAAATTTCACATATGATGGATCGTATATCGCATTCATGGAAAACGACACCCACAAATCATTCGTTATAACTGGATGCGGCTGGACAGAATTGAAACGCTTTTTTAGCAATAAAGACTTCATTTGGTTCGACCGTAAAGATCTTCGAGATGCTGACTCATTGAGTCCGCAGGATGCAAAGTGGCTACGCGGTTGGACTCTTAGCCCCTTGGGTGCCGCTTCGATTTTCTATATCGGTTATCGGAAGCTGTATGATATAGCGACCGTTTACATCGGCACGTGGCTCTTCTTCGAAGTCCATGACAATGTCCTACGTCCGCTCCTAATAAATGACATGGCCACGAATTTAGATGAAAAATATCCCATGGGTATTCTGGTAACGCTGTTTTATTTCATTATCGTGGCGCTCCCGTTGTCGCTTGCAAGTTTATATTCATCGTATTTCACCTTGAGACACGCTCGAAGACTCTCATGGAATAGAGATGACTGGAAGAACGTTGAATCATTGCGGAAATCCGAACAGAAATGGTTTCGATATAATTTCTTGCCCTCGATGGGACTTCTCGTACTCGTCTTGCTCGCGTTAATTGGGATAACGTCGCTCTAGTTCTAGGCAAAAAAGTTACCTGACCCTATTTATGCTGTTTCGTTCAATTCTCGAACTAATCCACTAAGCAAATACATCTTTTCCCGCATTTGCTCTGTCTGTCCAAAGTACATGAACTCAAACGAACAAATAAACTCATGGCAGCGAGAACACCTAATTCGATACATGTCCCTACCTCCGCTCAATGGAAACTGCTCTATTTTTACAGAGTGACAGATAGGACATTTTGTCTCGGTCGGCATAACTTCATCATCCTACACTAAGGGACTATTCTCAGATAACGACCAGAAAGCGTGAGTCGGTGAGGGCCCATAAAGCGCAATCGGTCTCTCCTTGCTTCAATGTACTTATTCAGATACGCCTCTAAGAGCACCTGAACTCGTGGAAAATCATCAGGGCAAATTGTTTTGTAGTGATTGACCCAACCGCCTGCGAACTTTCGATAGACCGCCATGACCTCGGCGACAGTTCGCTCTCGTGCAATGCGTTTATTCAAAACCTCCTCCTCGATAGTGGACTTAAATGCTTTTATCGCATCGTCAGGTATGAACAATCCATCTTTTGATATGCCTATGCCCAAAAACTCGAATGATTCGTTTTGAATGTCTACAAGACACGTCTTGCTGCCTTCGATAAGCGGATGCAATCTAAGCTTCAGGTCTTTGCTCTTCTTTTGTACCAAATCATAGGCTTTTTTAGCAGCCTCTTCTGTCTCTGCAGTGATAATCATGTCGTCCAAATATCTAAACCCTGTGACGCCATCCATTTCGTCAACGACTTTGTCGATTGGCAATGCATAAAAGCTGGCGAGAAGGGGCGAATATGCAAGACCCTGCGGAATACCCACCTCTTTCAGGTTTAGCTTTTCAAAAGCAGCCCAGAACTCGCCATCGGCCTTGATACCGTTTTCGACTGAAGCTTGAACCAACCCTAAG
>CAYMRY010000013.1:11247-20103 GCA_964393065.1 uncultured Candidatus Saccharibacteria bacterium | reverse complement strand
CTCCTTTTCGAGAGCTGAGTAGTCTTCCGGCATTCTGTAATGTATGCGTGCTTTTTGCAAGGTGTATCGCAGAAATGGGAACAAAGGAAATGGCGGAATCCCTGTTGGGATTCCGCCACTTGTCGTGTTGCTCAGGACGCACTGTATTTCGCAACCAAAGCGTCGTAATCCGCTTCGAATGCCGCGCGATTGCCTTTTTTGACCTTGAAGAGCTTGGCAGCCATGTCGCCGAGCTGGATGCCATCCTCGGGAAAGCGTTCAGGTTCGAAAACCTTCACGCCCGAGAGCGGCTGCCTATCGTCGCGATATCCTGAATGTTCCGCGATAATCTTCACCTTGCCCTCCAAACCCTGTTCCTCAATCACCTGGCCGGCATGCGCGAGACAGCGCGAAATGTGCGGGTAGTCTGATACGAGAATGATTCGAGTGATGTCCAGTTTAAGAAAGAACGGGAGCGCAGCCCTCAACTCGGTTAGCGTATTAACGGAGGTCAGCTCGGGTCGCGAGATCGCTGCGACAGTCTGCTTCAGACTGATCAGCTCTCGCGCCGTTGTGCGTTTGAACGCCTGAAATTCGAGGAGTTGGAAGAAATTTTCTACCAGGTACTTGATAGTGTACTCACCCTCCTTAAGACCACCCTTTTCGCTTGCACCGGAGCCAAAAAGCATGAGTTCCGCTGCGGGATATTCGTCCCGCAGGAGCTGCACCGCCCGGCCAACGCGGCCGAGCTTGAGGGGCGGCTCACCAAACATGGCGCGCTTTCCCCAGTCGTCGGCATTGAGATCGAGCCCGTGAACGAACATCCCAATTCTCGGCTTTTGCATCACTATAGTCTCCTCTATCCGTAGTGCGGCATATCGACAGGTATCTATCGAGCCAAAAATACCCTAGCACAAGCACTAAGGTGAGCAAAGCATATAGCTGCATAAGCGACGGCCGTCACTACGCGGCTATAGGTGGCGGATTTCTTTTTCGAGGGTTGAGTGAGCGAAAAGTATTACGCCGCTTTTTTTGACATTCTTTTCGGGCTTACCCAGCGGCCGTCGGCCTTCGGTTTTACGAAGAGCCCCACGATCATTGTGTACAAAAAGATGCATGCCTCGATATAGCGAAGGGGAAAGAAGCCGATCCAATAGATGAGAAGGAGTGGCTTCTTCTCGATCATGGCGACAATAATGGTGACGATATAGTCGATCACAAACACCGAAACGATAATGCCGAAAAGCGAAACCGGTGTCCCCAAAAGGCCGTAACTCATAACGAGAGAGTCCTGGCCGCTCAAGACAAGTTCAAGTACAAAAAAGGGAAGTAGGACGAAGAGTACGGATCCGATCAGAAGCTCGATTGTAAAGAATGCCATGGAGAAGAAAAACCAGCTCGGCCATATGCCATGATGGCGAACTGTCTGCCAGAATCCGAGGTACCATCTCTTTACTTGCTTCATGTAATCTTTGAGAGAAAACGGCTCTTGGTCAAACACGTGAGAATTCGGATTGTACGCAATGCGACCCAACTTCTGATGATGTACTGAAAAGGTCATATTGAAATCCTCAATAATGAGTCCCGGTACATCGATTTTAATTTGTTTCAGAGCGGAGGTGCGGTAAATGCTCGAACCGCCGGGAATGATCGGCGAGGCATTAAAGTAGCGCCATGTCTGACCATAGCGGATGCAGAACTGCAAAACTCTCCAAAGTCGAACGCGGTATGCGGTAAAAAGGAGATGCCACTGCGGAATGAAGTGCTTCGGCCATACCGAAATTGCGCGGTTCACGATCACTGCAACGCCAGGATCATCAAAAAGGGGGAGTGAATTTTTTAAAACGTATTCGGCCGGGCGTATTTCAGCATCCAAAAACATGACCGCTTTGTAGCGCTCGAGCAGTTTATTCTCGCGAATGACATAGGTGAGTGCCTTCGCTTTCCCCGCATTAGGTTGAATATCATCGAGATGTACCGGAGTCTTTTTTACTACCGCGACGGTATCATCTTTTGAGCCATCGCTTCCGACATACACATGCTCTGGCTTCGTAATTTTTAGGACTGCCTTGATGGTTTCGCCGATTGAGTCTTCTTCGTTATAGGCGGCGATAACTATGGCGACGTCATTCACGCTGACGCGTGCACTTTCTGCAACTGTTTTTCGTACAACATCGCGCTCGCGCTCGAGCGCATTCAGTGCGCGCGATACATGGGCGCCGAGGAGGGCTGCGATAACGGTGACGGCAACCCAGATCGCTTCCCACAGCAGGGCGTCTCGCGCCACCATGAACTCGATGCCGGCAAGGATGAGGAGTCCGACTCCGGTAATGATGATGCCGATCGCAACAATACTTGCAACGAGATAAGGGCGACCAATGTAAATACGTGTCGCAAGGTAACTTCCCAAGGTGACACAGCCAAGCCAGATGATCAAAATCGCGAGCGCGAACGAAGGAAATGCCGCTTCGTCAAGAAGGATATCAAACGGTCCAAAGCCAAATACAAAGAGGAGAAAGAGGGAAATACTGATGCCGACGCCGCCAAAAGCAGCGACGAGCATGTTTACGACGGTGTAGCCATGTTGCGCATCGCGCATCGCCCGCAGGGTCTCAAACACAAAACGAAGGAGGCCGATGGTGACCCAGAAGAGGAAGCTGAGACCGAACATTTGAAAAATTCCAACCATAGAGTTAGAGCGACGCAGGAACGAGCACGGAATCTTGTACGAGACCCTCGGTAATTTCTTCGCGGGGGGATGGCGCGTTTGTTGGAACACGTGCAGTTTCCGGCAATTGCACACTGGCATTCGTGAAATAATGCGCCACCATGCGCTGAAGTCCTTCCTCTATTTCGACTTTTCGCTTCCAACCGAGGCTTTTTGCCTTTTCTACCGAAGGAAGACGATGACGGTGGTCTTCAATAAAGTGCGGCTCGTAAGAAATGCCGGCGTTGTGTCCCGTGAGGGAGGTCGCCAGTTCTGCGAGTTCACGCACCGTCATGGGCCGCTCCGATCCTACATTATATGCTTCTCCCTGGTTCCCCTCCTCCATTACCGTGCGAAGACCCGCGATGAGATCATCGACATAAATATGGCAGCGCGTTTGAGAGCCGTCGCCAAAAATGCGCAGTGGTTCCTCGCGCATAATACTCCGGAGGAACTGCGGAATGACGCGTCTATCCTCAAGCGACATGCCGGGTCCGTAGGTATTGAAGACGCGCACAACGCGTGCGTTAAGACCGTGCTTACGTACATACATAGCAAGGACTGCTTCCGAGAATCGCTTACCTTCCTCATACGGTGATCGCTCTCCCATGGTCGATACATTGCCGTTGTAGGATTCATCCTGAGGAAATTTCTCGGGTTGCCCATAGACCTCTGCCGTCGAGGTGAAAAGCGTGCGTGCCTGATGTGTGCGTGCGACTTCGAGGACGTTGTACATCCCTATAGAGCAGGTGGCGAGCATTTCAGCGGCAAGAATTTTTAAATTAGGAACGCCGGTTGGACAGGCAAGATGGTACACGTATTCGATATGTTCGTGTGCAAACAAAGAGCCAAAATCTGGTGCCGTAATATCATGCTCATGGAATAAAAACCGCTCGTTAGTGAGAAGGGAATCGGTGTTTGAGCGCGATCCAGTGATGTAATTATCGACACCCATAACCACATGCCCCTCATTGAGGAGTGTGCGGCACAGATTAGAGCCGATAAAACCGGCGCTGCCGGTAACGAGAATTGAAGCCATGCGGTAATCCCCCGAGAATACTGGTTTCCGTACATACATACTAATCGAAAAAGCTAATGCTGTCATTAAAGGTCACTCAAGAATACGGCGTACAATCACGATACACCACTCATAGTACAGCGTGTCCAATGACAGAAATATGAATTATTCATTTTCTTAAAAAGTTTCCTGTGGTGGATTCGAATTAATCACATTTTCACTTCGATTCAGTATGCTGTGAATGTGTCGATATTAGTCATCACGTAAAAAAGAGACGATATGGACAAACATATGAACGACGAAGGTTCTCGCTCTGATCAGCAAGGCGGGGACGGCGGCAATCGCAGTGGCAATCGCGATGAGTAATACAGTGCGGAAATCTGCTTCGTTGCCGGTTATACCCACACCACTACACTCCCTTTGGGGAGTGTAGTGGTGTCTGAACATTCATGGCACTATGAGCGCTTTAAAAAAGTGAGACATGCAATGTGTCCCTCACAGAATATTCACGCTCTCTAAGCGATACTGGTGTCATTAACAGTCCATTTCACTTTTGTATGCTTACATTCGCAGCAGCACTCGTCGGGCTTTGGTTTCTTGGTCTTGTTACCTCGGTAACGCTCGGAGGTTTTATTCATCTTCTCCTCGTTGTCGCGGTTGTAACGGCCATGGTAAGGATCATAGAAGGAGGAAATCCCCTTGAGGCCTAAATCAACTTTGTTGTTCAAAGTGCGGCACTGTGTACACGAAAGAAAAAGTCGTGGAGTCCATGCGCTGGACTTCATTCGTGTTTCAGTCGAACGCAGTATAAAGAAAGGCGGGTCGAACGTGAAGGTAAGTTATGAGAATTAGTCATTAATCATTAAAGTAAAATACGTATGACCTCTACACGAGTTCGAGTTGGAAGTGGTATTGGGGCGGCTTCACTTTTCCTTATGACAGGAATCGCAAACGCCCAGACCACCACAGGAGTTACGACAACGCCTGGAATTCCTGACACTGGTTCAGGAGATATTGTCACCAATGTTGCGATACTTGCTCTCTCCACGCTTGTCGCGGGAGGAGCGGCTCTGTACCTCTATATGAGTCGCACAGCCTTCGAGTAACGTACGCGGCGACACACACATCCACTCAGAAATCCCGCGATACACCTCTCTCGGGATTTCTTGGGCTACCGATATATGCTCAGGCGATTTTTTTTACTCATACTCACATTCGTTATCGCGTTTTCGATCGGTACGTTTGGTGCCACGATGGTGCGGGCTTTTTTGTATAGTCCGGATACTGAAATAGATGTGCCGCTAGGAAACGAGATTCCCCATAGCTTGTCCTCAGTGCCGGAGCGCCTCGTGATCCCTACACTTTCGTTGGATGCGGCTGTACAACAGGTGGGTATCAACACAAAAGGTGCTATGGCGACTCCTAGTAACTTTACCGATGTTGGATGGTATAAACATGGGCCCGCGCCAGGGGAGAGCGGGAGTGCGGTGATCGCAGGGCACGTGAATAACGGACTCGGACTCTCAGGTGTTTTTGAAAATCTGAACAAGATTCAAGCGGGCGATGATGTGTATATCGTCCGCGCTGACGGCACGCGGGTACATTTTATTGTGACGGGCACCAAATCCTATCCATACGACGATGCGCCGGAAGAGATAATTTTTAACCCCGCCGGGTCAGTGAGACTGAATTTAATTACGTGCGAGGGAAAGTGGCTACGTGAAGACAAAACTTACGACCAGCGTTTTGTAGTCTTTACCAAATTGGCGAGCGAATAACTCGGTATACTGGGGCATATGAAAAGAATGATTTTCGTATTCATTGCACTCGTAGTTGCCGTAGGTGCGTTTGTGTATACGCGCTATTACTCGGGAAGTACGCGTATCCCTGGGATTGTGCATTCAGAAGATGCAAGCTCTTTGCTGTCTGAAATTGCATCGGGTTTCTCAATTGAGGAAGTGGTAAGAGGACTCTCGGTTCCGTGGTCAATCGTATGGACCTCACCTGATCGTATGCTCGTTGCAGAAAGGGGTGGAAATATACGCGTTATTGAAAGAGGGGTGCTTCTTGAAAAACCGCTCCATGAATTTTCTGAAGTCTCCGTCGGTGGAGAAGAGGGTCTCATGTCGCTTGTACTGCATCCGCGCTATACAAGCAATCGATTTATCTATGCGTCGCTCGCGTACGAAAACGATAGTGGAATGTGGGTGAAGGTCGTGCGCTTCCGCGACGATGAAGAGCGAGTTTCGAGCCTTACGACAATTATTGATACAATTCCGGGCGCGCAGTTCCACGCGGGTTCTCGCCTTGTTTTTGGCCCCGATGAAAAGCTCTATATTTCAACGGGGGACGCGACCGATAGGACGATCGCCCAAGATATACAGTCGCTCGGTGGTAAGATTCTTCGATTAAACGATGATGGTACGATTCCTCAAGATAATCCATTTCCAGGTTCCCCGGTGTGGAGTTTTGGACATCGCAATCCGCAGGGTATCTCATTTGATAGTGCGGGGACTCTGTACGAAACAGAGCACGGACCATCAACATTCGACGGCCCTCCGGGGGGCGACGAAGTTAATGTGATTGTAAAAGGCGGTAATTACGGCTGGCCGCTTGTATCGCACGAAAATCGAAAAGAGGGAACTGAGGAGCCGCTTCTTGTCTTTACCCCCGCGGAAGCGCCGGCATCGGCGCTCGTGTATTCAGGTGCACTTTTCCCAGAGTGGAAGGGAAATTTCTTTTTTGGGGCGCTGCGCGGCGAGGGAATCGTGCGCGTCGTTCTTGATTCGAGTGATCCGAAAAAAGTAGTATCGTATGAAAAAATGTCAGGTATTTCCTTTGGGCGTATTCGCGATATCGCAGAAGGTCCCGACGGCGCGCTCTATTTCTCCACCTCCAATAAAGATGGTCGAGGCACCCCTCACGAAAACGACGACCGCATCTTTCGCGTTGTACGAAAGTAGTAATAAAGTGTAGACGTTAAAAGGGGGGCGGCCGTATGCTCGGCCGCCCCCCCTCATGTCGCGTTGCACGACAATTTATGGCTCCATCGAAGATCGATCCTCTCCGATGCGCTCATACATCACACCCCACATGCCCTTAAATAGATCATTAATGTGTGCTTGTGGGCACGCATTGATAAGGGCGGGGAGTTCCGCCTCGTCATGAGGCTTATCAGACGCGAGCCATGCCCGGCCTCGCTCGTGCCATTCATTCGATCTCAGCGCGGCTGCCCGCTCTAAGCGTACGGGCGTCCTATGATCGTGAATCTGAACAACTTTCGCCATTGTGTCCTCCGTACATCCTGCTCGGCTCACTGAGCCAGGCGAAATATACCGTACAATAGCGTAATGTCACGCGGGGCAATTCTCACAATTTCAGGTGTCACCATACTCCTTGCGGCGCATGCGGGGGCGCTTTACCTCATGGGTCAGTCATTTATATATAGCGGCGGCTATGTAGAAATCTGGCACGGCGTCGTAAGCGATAATGGCAATTCACAGCATCTCACGGATTGGTATACGCTCTCGCACGTGATTCACGGCATGCTTTTTTATGCCGGACTCTCACTTATGTTTCCACGCATCTCAATCGTGACCCGACTTTGTATGGCCCTTGCAATCGAATCGGGGTGGGAGCTTTTTGAAAACACCGACATGATCATTAACCGATACCGTGAGCAGGCGCTCGCTCAGGGATATTTTGGCGACAGTATCGTGAATTCGCTCGGCGACATGATGGCGACAATCGTTGGATTCTGTATTGCGTGGAGAACATCGCTCTTCGTTTCCATTTTTGTCATACTGCTACTTGAAGGCCTTGCGCTCTATGCTATTCGCGACTCGCTCACACTTAATATCATTCAACTCATTCATCCGATTGATATGATCGGTGCGTGGCAGTCGGGAAAGTGAAGTGGCCCTATCCACAGTATCGTACATTTACGCGCACGGGCGATCGCAAGCACGCTACAATACACGTATTATTTAAGGGAAACATTATTTATGGATATGGATCTTTCGTTATTCCTCGCAAAGTTATTTGGACTTTATTTCCTCATCGCGGGCGGTATTCTCATGATGCGTCAGAAGTCGTATATGCACATCATCATGGATGTGCTCGGAGATAAAGGACTCCTCATGGTTGTTTCCCTCTGCCAGCTCATCGCCGGCCTCGCCCTTGTCATCGCTCACCCCATCTTTACACCAGATTGGCGCGGCGTGATCACACTCATTGGTATTTGGATAGTTATCGAAGGTATTTTCTACCTCGCGGCTCCATACTACAAAGTGACGAAATTCGTCCGCATGTTCAACAACTCGACGTGGTTCACCTCCGGCGGCCTCCTTGCGGTTGTCATGGGTGCATATCTCGCTGGAAAAGGTTTTGGTTTCTGGTAAGTTTTCAGGTTGTAAGTTCTATTCATAGCTGCGAGTTCAAATCAAGAATTAAAGAAATAAGAAGGGACGCCTCGCCAGAATGTTGGCGAGGCGCTTTCTCTCAGTCGTCTGTGGCGTACACTCCCTCCGCGATTCTCCTCGACTCGATTGAGACGAGCCAGATGAGGATGGCGAAGCTTGCGAAGAAAATTGCCAGCTGCCACCCACTCGCGCCAAGATTGTACTCCGGCATCGTCGAATGTAGGTGAGGACCGATCACGAGTGCGGCGAAGCCGCTGATCGGCATAAGAAGTGTTAGGATATAACCCGCAACTCCGTCTCCCCACACAACGTAATACGCGTAGAGCGTACCGGCGGCTGCCACGATAGTGATTGCGACTGCGGCTAGGCTAAGGTCGATATTTCCCATTTAAGTACCCCTTTTCTGCAGACTCTATGTCTGACGTTAGTATTATGCATATATATAGAAAATTGTCAATGTTTTCCAAGAATCCGAGAATCGCACTCCAGTATGCCAGCTATGAAGCAATGACATCCCGCTTATTAAGCGTACGCAGAATTCAGAGTAGGAAATCCTAATACTTAAAACTCTCTGCTAGGTGGCCGACGAAGGGGAGGGGCTTCATTTCACCATTCGAGGCGCGGATGATGCCAGCGATCGCAAGTACAAAGAGAAAGATGTGGAGAATACGCGTGATGAAATAGATCGGCCAAAACATCATGGCAAGCATCCATAAGATAACCTCCGCAAT
>CAYMRY010000013.1:0-11147 GCA_964393065.1 uncultured Candidatus Saccharibacteria bacterium | reverse complement strand
TTTTCTCCTCTTCATCCATGGAACTTATAGTATCATAGTACAATGCGAAACGCATTGATAATCGCACTGATAATACTTGGGGTGGGTTTGCTCTTTTTCTTGATACCGCGCGTCGACCAGGTTGAGGTCGCCCGTGGACATCTCATTGGCTCGTGGCGTGATATGCAGAACGCAAGTCACACCCGCACATTTCGCACTGATGGCGTCGTTCTCGATAGCTATGTCGGAAAAGCTGACGAAAAAGGGAATTGGGTTCTTTTTTCAAAACTCGCTCCTCCTGAAGGGTTTTCGGGCGAAATGGAGGACGGAAATACCTATCTTGCGCTTACTCGGTCGCAGACAAACCCGCGCTACTTTAAAATTATCGTGATCGATGCTAACAGACTCCATATTGTGGAGTTCGGAAAGCAGGAAGTTCTCGCGTTTGTGCGATTGTAATCGTATGCATTTTCTTGACGCTATCATGTTGGGAATCGTCGAAGGATTTACTGAATTCTTGCCAATTTCTTCGACCGCGCACTTAGTTATCACGTCGGAACTTCTACGAATTCCGGAGTCTACCTTTCTCTCGAGTTTTATCATTGCGATCCAGCTGGGTGCGATCGCGAGTGTCGTGCTTCTGTACTGGAAAACAATCATCTTTGATCGCGATACGATGCTACGAGTACTTTGTGCGTTTATTCCAACAGCGCTCATCGGTTTTGTGCTCTACTCAACTCTCAAAGACTACCTCATCGACAATCTCTTCATTATCGCGTGCGCGCTCTTCGTTGGGGGGATGGTTCTCATCGTGTATGAGTACTACGACCAAAAGGAAACTGTCACCGTGGTCTCTGAGGGTCCCATTGCATACTCGAGCGCGCTTATTATCGGCTGTGTCCAGGCGCTGGCGATAGTACCCGGCGTATCGCGCGCGGGCGCAACCATCATTGGAGGCCTCATGCTTGGTATTGCGCGAGAGAAGATTGTTGAATTTTCCTTCTTACTCGCGATTCCAACTATGCTTATGGCAACCGCTTACGATTTGTACAAAAGCGGATCAGCATTTGCCACAAGTGAGTGGCATATACTCGCCGTTGGCTTTGCTGCAGCAGCAATTTCTGCCTACGTGGGGGTACGCTTTCTTATCTCGTATGTTTCGACTCGCTCGTTTGCGGGATTCGGGTGGTACCGCGTCATCCTTGCTCTTCTCATTATTGGGTACTTGCTTGTATGGCGATAAAGCCGCAGCGGCGACATCAGCGACAATTCGGTCGAGACCTTGTCGTAATCACACTCAGCGTTGCGATTGCCGTTGTATTGGTAAAAGGGGAGCTCATCCCTGCCCTTATGTCGACGATCGGTTTTGTGCCAATTGAAGCATTTATTGCCGGTTTTTTCTTTACCTCTCTTCTCACGCTGATTCCCGCAGGAGCGGCGCTCATCGAAATGGGTCAATTTGTACCGCCGGGACAACTTGCGCTGTGGGGCGCCCTCGGCAGTGTTGTCGGTGATCTTCTCCTGTTTCTAGTGGTACGCGATGTGATCTCTGATGATGTGCTCTCGCTGCTTCGTGGTCCCTGGGTCCGTAAGATCAAGGCCCTTTTTAGGAGTCCCTATCTGAGCTGGTCAGTTCCCGTTGCGGGTGCGCTCGCAATTGCATCACCGCTTCCGGATGAGGTAGGTATCGCTATACTCGGCCTCTCAAAATCAGACGTGCGATTTCTTATCCCTGTTTCGTATGCCATGAACTACATAGGTATTTATATTCTTGGATACCTTGCATTTGGGGGCTAAAATGCGTGCGTGCATAAGGAACTACACAACCGCGTCATGCGCGCGATTCACGAGCGTACTTTTCCGGGTTGTGTCATTGGTATTCTCAAAGAGGGAACGTCGGATATTTTTCCCTTCGGTTCGTACACTTACGAATCAGATTCACCACTCGTTGAAGAAAAGACAGTCTATGACTGCGCTTCGATCACAAAATCAATCCCGCTTGCCATTCTTGCGCTTCGCGCGATTGAAAAGGGAAAGCTTCGACTGAGTGACATGCTCATTCATTTTGTACCTGAATATAGCGGTGCGTTTCGCGATACAATCACAATCCACCATCTTCTTACCTACACGGCACCGAGTATTTCGCTTGCAGAATTAAAGCACCGATCGGCGCAGGAGATTCTTGAGGGTATTGTGCGCATGCAGCCAACACATGCGCCTGGTGAGAGGTTTTTCTACAGCAATGTGCCCGCATTTCTCCTCGGCCTTTGTATCGAGCGCATCAGTGGGCCGCTTGACCGCTCAGCGCACGAAGAAATTTTTCAACCGCTTCACATGAAGTCAACGACGTTTTGGCCGATACAAGCTGCTCCTACTGAAGAGGGGGTTCAAAACATTGTGCACGACGAGAGTGCACGAGCGTTTGCACAGATATTGCGCGCGGTGGGGCATGCTGGTCTTTTTTCAAATGTACCAGATCTTCTTCGCTTTTTTGAGGTGCTGCTCAAAAATGACGGCACCATACTCGCTTCTCTGACGATCGATAGTATGACCACGAATCAGATCCCGCACCTCAAGGAAACGACCGGTCTCGGTTGGGAACTCAATCAGCCGCATTGGATGGGGTCTCTTTCTTCACCCCGTACGTTCGGTAAAACGGGCTTTACCGGTACGAGTGTGCTGTGCGATAGGGAAACAAAACTTGCACTCGTCATACTCTCCAATCGCACATACCCGCATCGGCCTAGGGATGGAGAAGCTATCAATGCGCTGCGACGGGATGTGGCGGATATTGTTGGTGTTTCGATATGAGGGCCTTCATGACAATTCTCTCTCTTGTGGTACTATACAGGTATGAATAGTACAATTTCTCTACTTATCGGCGCAATTCTCATTATCGGCATTGGTTCGTTCGTGTTTCTACAAATGGATACTGACGAAATGGATACTTCATTTCCGCCGGTAACGGATCAATCGGGCGCCATGCCGCCGGCGAATAACGCACCCTCGCAAGCACAAACAACAGATGACGACGGCAATGATGATGGGGATGACGATGCGAACGAGAACACCCCCGGAACTGCAGCTACAGGAGGCACCAATACCAATGCCAACACAACCGCAACACCACCTGCGACAACAGGTGCTATAACTCTTACGGTTGTGGCACAGCACAACACTCGCGCAAGTTGTTGGAGCGCAATCAATGGCAATGTCTATGACCTTACGAGCTGGATTCCCAAGCATCCGGGCGGAGAACAGGGGATTCTCAATATCTGCGGCAAAGACGGATCGTCAAAATTCAATGGTCAGCATGGTGGCGCCGCAAAACAGGCTGCAATTCTCGCGGGCTTCAAAGTGGGCATTCTTCAATAATATATGATTGACATGACGCGGCAGGAATGGGGGGTCCTTATCCTGCGCCTCGGCCTCGCCGCGCTCTTTTTGTGGTTTGGGTTTTCGCAACTCCTCGACGGTATCAATTGGGTTGGTTGGGTACCTGAGTGGGCGGTGAATCTCATCAATCTGCCACCTGCAATGATCGTTCTTATGAATGGTCTTTTTGAAGTAATCGCAGGCTCACTCATTGCACTCAATCTCTTGACACGCTGGGCGGCGCTCGCCCTCGCGGCACATCTCCTAGTCATTACGATCGATATTGGTCTCACACCGATCGGCGTTCGCGATTTCGCCTTAACGATGGCCACGCTTGCCCTTGCGTTATTCTCATCCTTCCCCACCCAACACGTGACTCAAGACGCGTAATAAAAAATGGGCGCTCATTCCGAGCGCCCATGAAGTGCTTCTGAGCCGCTTACGCCGCTCGTGTTCTCTTCAGTACAGGATCGAGCAGTTCTTGTGCGAATTCTCTCAGAGTGTCCTCTGTAAATTGCTGTTGAAGCGCTCGGTCGGTCACGATTTCTTTCACGAGCTCCTTAGGTGATTGACCAATCGAGGCGCGATCGAGATAGAAGTGCCGTACGATCAAATATGCGGCGATACGTAAATCGACGTCTTCAATCTCCGCGTCTACGCCACTCAGTTTTTCAATTGTTGCACGAATGGTATCGTCGGGTACTATGCGATGCCCACCGGATCCATACTGAGCGACATGATGGCTCGTAATCTGAGCAGGATCTCTTCCGAGGCGCATGCTCGTTTTGATGGTATCCTGGAGCAGCATAAGTGCGATGGTTGCAGGAGTAGCATTCCCCGTTGCCATTCAGATCTCCTTCAAGACTTTGGCTCGTGGCCGCTGTACTTTGTACCATATAAAGAACCCGTTTTCGATACTGTTTCGATATGTCGAAGTTGAAGAAAAAGGGCGCTCACTATGAGCGCCCTATGCGGCAAGGTGCAGTGCAGTTTGCTGCCGTTTATGCGCATGAAGTCTCGGTGAGCGTGAGCGCGAGTACTCTTAGTTGTGCGTCAGAATACAGCGCAGTGCCAGTGGAGCCATAGTAGGTGACGATCTGATCGCTAACAAGTAGGCCTGGGTGGCGCTTTGTCCAGGCACGAAGACCTACCCGAAAGATGCAAAGACAAATCGCTCGATCTTCTGGATCGGTAATCTGCGTACCATCGGCGAGGCAGGTCGCGAGCCGACGTACATGCTCATCGGAATCGACGCGTGCTCCCTGTATGCCGTAGTGCGTGGTCATTTGCTCAATAAGTTCATCCACTGAGCGGCCACCGTGTACTTGTTTTTTGATAGAATCGCGCATCAGGTCGATTACCATCGCTTCCTGAGTGTCCTGACTGAGTTCCATGTGTGTCCTCTCATCCTAAAACACCCCGACTCAACGTCGAGGTGTTTTTTATAGCACGTTTTTTCTCAATCCTCTATATTTTCACAATCTTTTCCCACGAACGTCCGGCAACGCCGAAGTGGCCGTACGCTGCAGTCTCACGAAAGATTGGCTTTCTGAGTTCCAGGCGCTCAATGATAGCCTTCGGGCGGAAGTCAAAATTTTTGTGCACGATTTTCGAGAGATCTTTACCGGCATCTGAAAATGCTTCAACCATCACCGGTTCAACGCGTCCAATTGCATACGCGACCGAGACGAGTGCCTTTTTGGCATAGCCGTTGGCGACGAGATTCTTCGCGACGAAGCGACACATGTATGCAGCCGAACGGTCGACTTTGGTCGAATCTTTTCCGGAAAATGCGCCACCTCCGTGCGGCATAAGGCCACCGTAAGTATCAACCATGATCTTGCGGCCCGTAAGTCCTGCGTCCGCGGCGAAGCCACCGATCTCAAACTTGCCCGTTGGGTTGACGAGAATTTCGATATCTTTCACCGAACCAAGTACAGGTGTAAAGAGGTGCTTGATCAAATCTTTTCGGATCTGCTCTTGCGACACATTTTTTGCATGTTGGGTCGAGCAGAGCGCTGTAACAACCTTGCCGTTTTTGATCGTTACTTGTGTTTTGCCATCCGGCTTGATCCACTCGAGCGTCATTTCACGGCGCAATTTCTCGAGTCGGCGCGCGAGTGCGTTTGCAAGCACGACGCCAAGCGGGAGCATTTCTTTTGTCTCATTCGTCGCATAGCCGTACATGATGCCCTGATCACCTGCGCCTCCGGTGTCTACTCCTTGCGCGATGTTGCCGCTCTGCTTGGCTACGGTATTAAGAATTTTCAATTTTTCTGTGTAGCCAATCGACTTGTAGACGTCAGCTGCGATCTTTTCGAGATTCACTTTCGCATTGGTTGTGATTTCGCCGCCGATCATAAGTGTACCGTGCGAGCCGAAGCTCTCAACCGCAACACGCGACAGGGGATCCTGTTCGAGGCAGGCGTCGAGGATTGCATCTGAAATCTGATCGCACACTTTGTCCGGATGTCCGGAAGTAACAGATTCTGTTGTATAGGTTTTCAGTAAGTGCAGCATACGTAAAAAAACGAAATTCGAAGTCCTAAATTCTAAACAAAAACGAAAGTTCCAAGCACGAAATCTCAAACATCACGTTTCGATATTGAGATTTGATATTTGGATATTGTTTCGTATTTCGATACTTAGTGCTTCGTGCTTAATAATGAATAATCTCCCTATAGGGGAGATTCTTGTGTAAGGTATCTGCCCCTTTCGGGATTGGAGGCACCTACTCATCTGAGGGTTGCCAGCGGGTCATAGAGCCAATTCTCTCTCCGCACTCTGGATACGTTATGGGGGGTGTGGCTTCATCATACGTGTACTACTGCAATGGCGCAAGAGTCATTCCTCGGCTAGTATGGGGACACATGAAGAAAGTCGTCCGAATCGGCGGGGGCTCAAGCGGCTACACAATTCTCCGCGGCCTGAAGCAGTATCCACTTGAACTCACCGCTATTGTGAATATGTTTGATTCCGGGGGGTCTTCCGGAGTTCTTCGTGACGAGCTTGGCATTCTCCCTCCAGGGGATGTGCGCCGCGCCCTTGCCGCCCTGGCTGAAGGGAAGCAAGCGTGGATTCTGCGCGAACTTTTCAATTTTCGCTTCAAAGAAGCGGGCTCGGTAAGTGGGCATAATTTCGGCAATCTCTTCTTAGCCGCGCTCTCTTCAATCTATGGCAACGATCTTGAGGCAATTAAGAAGGCCTCGCAAATCCTCAATTTAAAAGGAAAGGTCTTACCAGTTTCGCTTGATAAATCGCACATCCATGCAGTGCTCGAAGATGGTACTCGGATCGAGGGTGAGACCAATATTGATGTCCCCAAACACGATGGCGCTATTCCTATCAAAGAATTGACCCTTGAGCCGCCCGCAACCATTTTGCGCGAAGTGGAAGAAGAGATCCTCGATGCTGATGTCATCGTACTCGGGCCGGGCGATTTGTACACCTCGATCATTCCAAATCTTCTCGTCAAAGGCGTGCCCGAAGCGTTGCAAGAAACTACGGCGAAAAAAGTGATCGTTTGCAATCTGATGACTAAGTGGGGTGAGACGCATGGATTTAAGGCGTCCGATATGGTGCGCGAGCTACTTCGCTACAGCGGACTTTCAAAATTTGAATACGTGATCTGCAATACGAAAAAAGCGAGCAAGAAACTTATCGATGCGTATGAAAAGGAAAAGAAATATCCGATGGAATGCGATGTGGCTGCGCTCTCTGGCTTGGTCGATGAAATCATCACCGGGGATTTCTTCTCGGAAGCGGACATCGCCCGTCACGATGCTGATAAGCTTGCCAAAGTCATTGCAGATCTATGAAGCGTGTAGTGCTGTTTTTTCTTGTTCTCGCGCTCGTTGCGGGCGTGAGTCATTTTGTGTGGGAGAGTAGTCATGTGCATCTCTACACCGATTACGAAAAAATGGAGGGTTTTCTGCCAGTGACCGTCTTTGCGACTCTCGGGGATATTATGTATACACTGCTCGCGGCAGGACTCTTTGTTCTACTACGAGGATACACCTTCATCGAAAAAACTACCTGGCAGAGTAGTATGACTCTTGCGATTACGGGCCTTCTTATTGCACTTTTCGTCGAACAAAAAGCAATGCTTGAGGACAAGTGGGAGTATACTGACGCTATGCCGATTGTGTATGGCTTTGGGCTCTCGCCGCTTATCCAAATGTCAGTATTGTTACCCTTCAGCGTCTACCTAAGTGTGCGCCTCGTCGGGTACCTACAAAATCGCGATTGCAAACATTCATGAAAACATTCATTCTTATCATTATCGTTGCACTCGCTGCGTTCTCGGGCGGTGTGTGGTATGCGCGAGAATACACAGCGCTTCCGATTCAAGTGCCCCACGTGCCGACGGACTCGACGAGCGGTACAACGTCGCAGCCAACGGGTACTACAACAAAGCCTACGACAACGTACACGAACGCTACACCAGATTTTATACAGGTAACATCACCATTACCGGGCTCGTCACTGGGAACTACGTTCACCGTATCGGGAAAAGCGCGCGGGAATTGGTATTTTGAGGCCAGCTTTCCGATCGAAGTGATTGGATCAGACGGTACGCGACTTCTGCAGATCCCGGTACAAGCCGAAGGTGAGTGGATGACCACCGAATTCGTGCCTTTCAGTACCTCAGTCATGCTGCCATCAACCTATCGCGGAGCCGCAACGCTTTTGCTTCATCGCGACAACCCGTCGGGGCTTCCTGAAAACGATGCGTCAGTTGCTATCCCCATCACCATTCGGTAATTCTTCGTCCCTCCGTCGCGTGCAGGCAGTACAATGCGCGCATGCAGGCAATCATGCTCGTCATTCTTGCGCTCCTTCTTTCGGCTATTTTTGTTGCGTACGGTCAACATCGTGAGGTAAGTGAGTGGTACGACCGAGTCAATACGTGGGATCAGAAAAATGTAATCGAGCATGTCATTCCTGTGTTGAAGCCAGATTATTCATACATGGTGCAGATCGAAGCGCCACGATCAGGCGACATCGTGGGGCACACCTTTTTAGTTCAAGGCGTTGCACATCCCGCGTGGTATGCGAATGGAGAATTCGCACTTGAAATTCAGACGCCACACGGAGTGGTGATCGAATCGTATATGGTCGCTGGCGCACAAAATAGTGACGAGGATGCGTATGTTCCGTTTTCACTTTCTATCAGTGCACCGTACTATACGGGTCCGGCAAAAGTAGTGTTCAAAAAAGCGAATCCGTATCATGTACCTGAGTATGATTGGGCGGAGGAAGTTTCGATTGTCATTCAATAAGCACTCTGCCAAACACGAAGGGGCGTCCGCTCTCGCGTTCGCCCCCCTCACATGTTTATGATCCGACGTTGATCCAGACGCATTCAATCTCTGGCGCTTTGATGAGTATGGGCGCTCCCTGCGAATCGAGCACGATGTGACCTCGGTCATCCTTCTGAAATTCAGGATTGCTCGCGCACGCATGGGCCATCCATTGCAGAAGCTCTTGTGCCATGTTGGCTTTTTCTTTGCGCAGAGAATGCGGCGGTACAGGGAACCATCCGCCGTTTATGAACACCTCGAGTCCGATAGGATTGCTTTCAGTCACCGATGCGATTCGGAATTCTGTCGGTCGACATTGGCCCGAATAGCACTGACAGTTCCAGTTCTTGAACGATTTTTGGTAGAGATCGTGATATTCGCAATGCTTGAATCCCATGTATCCGATCTTAGTTTCTTTGTCCACGCAGACTTGAGGATGGTGATGCGGGGGTGCGGTTTGGGCAAGCAGCGAACCTGGTACGACTAGGAAGCACATGAGTGCGACTGATCGGTAGTTCATTGTTGTCTCCGTTCTTTGTACAGAAAACTCCTTAGAGTAATCCGCTTCGCGCACGATACTTGTCTTACTTCAGACTGGCAAGTGGATAACATTTTTGTGCGTGCTTTAATGCAATCCATGTCACACGACGAGAGGAAAAAGCGAGCTCTGGCACTCGTGCGTTATCTTAAGAAAGTATATGCGAGTCCCAAAACGGAACTCAATTACACGACCCCAATCCAGCTTATGGTCGCGGTTATGCTCTCGGCTCAATGCACGGACAAGTTGGTGAATCGCGTGACCGAAACGCTTTTTAAAAAGTACACAACCCCCCTTGATTTCGCTCGCACCAAACCCGCTGAATTAACGAAAGAAATCGCTAGCGTTTCTTTTTTTCGTACCAAGGCGCGACATATTCGTGCGGCCGCGCAGATACTTGTTGATGAGTATGATGGGAAAGTTCCGAATGATCCGAATAAGCTTCAGAAATTGCCGGGTATAGGGTATAAAACGGCGCACGTGATTGTGGGGGAGCTTTACGATGCGTGGGATGGTATACCAACAGACACGCATGTGAAGAGATTTGCGCGTAAATTTGATCTCACGAACAATACCGACCTCAACAAAATATCCAAAGATTTGGAAAAGCTGGTTCCCAAAAAAGACTGGAAATACGTTAACAATGGCCTTGTCTTGTATGGACGTTATGTGTGTAAAGCCAATAAGCACGATTGTGCGGAGCATCCACTTACAAAAATTTGGCCACCTGCTGCGATCAGGTGGCCATCGACGAAGTAGTCCGCTTCTTGGGCTACTTAGTGCATTTCGGGTTGTTCGAGTCGATGGCATGTCCTGGTTCGTTAGCATACGGATTCTGCTTCACCACTTTTGGCGGCTTAGCTGCAGCTGCTGACGTAGCCGTGGACACGATCTTCGGTGCCTGCTTCGACGTTCCCATGGGTTCCTCCTTGGTTGGGATGCCTTTTTCACAATACGACACACCTACCAATTCATCAAGTACCGTGGATTTGATAGCATTGAACCGATGGCCGCACAGAAAGTTGCAGTATTTGATATCGACGGGACGATTATTCGCTCGTCGCTTTTTGTCGAGCTTACCGAAGAATTGATTCGCCGCGGTATTCTACCCGCTTCGGCAGAGAAAGAATACAATGCGCAGTATCAGAAGTGGCTGAATCGAGAAGGCCACTACGAGGATTATATTTTGGCAATGGTGCGCACCTTTAAGCGTCACATCAAGGGTGTGTATTACGGTGATATGGCTGAGGTTGCAAAAGACGTCGTGCGCGAGCAAAAGAAGCGCACCTATCGCTACACACGTGACCTCATTGCGGACCTCCAGAAGCGAGGGTACTTTCTCCTTGCGGTCTCACATTCACCAAAGACAATCCTCGATTTCTTCTGTCCTTCAATGGGATTTGATAAAGCGTATGGCGTACTCTACGAAATCGGTGCAGAAGAAAACTTCACCGGAAACGTGATCGACGAACACCTTATTATGAACAAGGCGAACATTGTACGTCGCGCGGTCGAAAAGCACGGCCTTACGCTGAAGGGTTCAATCGGCGTGGGGGACACCGAGAGCGACATTGCCTTTTTGGAAATCGTCGAAAAACCCATTTGCTTTAACCCCAATTCAAAGCTCTACCGCCATGCAAAAAGGGAGAAATGGAAGGTGGTGGTGGAGAGGAAGGATGTGATTTATGAGCTCTAGAAAATAATAATCAATATTCAATACACAAGGATCAAACAATATTCAATGCTTAGTTATCAAACATTGGATTTAAATATTGTGTGGTTATTGATTTTTGATTATTGGGTATGTGTGACTTGCGCATGATTGATACACAGCAATTCAAAAAGACAGTTGTACGCTATTGGCGAAAACACGGACGCCATGCACTTCCATGGCGAAAGACAACTGATCCCTACAAAATCCTCGTGTCGGAAATAATGCTGCAACAGACGCA
>CAYMRY010000012.1:18635-20522 GCA_964393065.1 uncultured Candidatus Saccharibacteria bacterium | reverse complement strand
TCTATTTCACTCCCCTCACCGGGGTTCTTTTCACCTTTCCCTCACGGTACTAGTTCACTATCGATCTGAAGAAGTATGTAGCCTTACCGGTTAGTTCCGGCAAATTCACCCGAGCTATTCGTGTCTCGAGTTACTCAAGAACTACAGCCATAGAGGTGCTTCGTTTTCGAATACAGGGCTATAACCTGCTAGGGCTCAGCTTCTCAGCTGATTCTTCTAACTAAGCACTTTGTAACTCTACCCCTAAACCTTTCGGCCGGGACACTGTAGTCTTATGACCCCCATCTACAATAACGCCACACGACTCAGTCTTTCGATTGTGTCGCGCAGTATTATTGTGGCTGAGTTTGGGCTCCTCCCTTTTCGCTCGCCGCTACTAGGGGAATAACTATTGTTCTCTTTTCCTCTCGGTACTGAGATGTTTCACTTCCCGAGGTATGCTCCTCAAGCTGTTTATGCAAGAGGTCTCTATGGTTTACATAGAGGGGTTGTCCCATTCGGAAATCGCCGGATCAAAGGTTGCTGGGCACCTCCCCGACGCGTATCGCCGCCAAACTGCGTCCTTCATCGCTTTCTTCAGTCTAGGCATCCACCGCACGCCCTTATCCAGAATCTCGTTAGAAATTCTGGGAACCGCGTGTTTGATTTTTTTGCAGCTGTTTAACCTGCAAAAAGATCCTGCCACACCCTGTCTAGAGGTGTGGACTTTTTTGTGTCTTTACAATCTCTCCACCTTTCGATGGAAAGTTCCTGTGTCCCACCCGGGAAGACCAGCACACCCTGATGTCGATCGAGGTATGCATGAACCGGTATGGAACAATTGATTCTTTTGATTTCATTTCAACACTAAAAACCTTGCGGCTTATAGCGCTGAATATTGTGTCGCTCTTCAGTTGTCAACGAGCAACATAAGTCACTAAAAAAGCCGCTCTGAAGCGGCGCCATGTAGCAGAAGAAAATTCAGCTACGGAAGCCACTTCTTTGCTTGTTCTTTAATCAACATATGTAAAAAGGAGTATAGATGCTCTTAAACGGTAAGTCAAGGCCGCCCTTCTACGGCTTATTTAGGGGATAATTTGGGGATAATCGTGACTACAGTAAAGGGGGTCAGCGCGTTGCTGCCCCCTCTGTTTATAGCCGACCCAATCCCTCCGCTCGCCTTGCTTCAAGCGCGAATCTGAACGCAAAGCGCGTATACTCTCGCTCCATGGCGCGATAGTAGAAACCGAGGTTCCTTACCCTTAGCCACGCAGGATCGTCCTTGCAGTCTTTCAAAAAGCTGGTCTCCCGTTCGAAAGGAAGCGCCGCTTCCCCTGCCTCAAGGGCAAGACAAAGGTACTTACCGGCTCGCTCGCGCCACAGTGCAGCTGAATCATGGTGTGCGTCTGGATCTATATGCATTCACTTCCATCCTCCTCAAGCTTCCCGCACTATACGAATCGGTACGGTAAACGCAAAGCCCCGCGAAAGCGGGGCTTTGGAATTCTATGAGGAGAAAGACGTCGATTACTTCTTGTCGTGCGCCATTTCGTCGCGTAACTTTTCTATTGTGCGTGCTGCAGCTTCTTTGCCACCAAGACCAAAAGCAAGACCAAAAGCCAAGGAAAGCGCAACAACGATTCCCGTGAAGAGCGTCTGCCAGAATTCAGAAGCAACTCCGAGTTGGTTGAGTGCAGCGAGAGTGGCAAAGATCCAGATAGACCATTTTGCAACAGCACCAGCCATAGCAGCCTGACGAACGCCGGCTGCGCGCGCAGAACCCATGACGATATTCTTAACCACATCTGCAAGGATTGCCGCAAGGATAACAATGAGAACCGCGACGATAACTTGTGGAAGGTAGAGGAGAACTACATTCTGCAAGAACATCGTGACGCGGACCAAGCC
>CAYMRY010000012.1:8976-18535 GCA_964393065.1 uncultured Candidatus Saccharibacteria bacterium | reverse complement strand
GTAAACCACACATCATTAAACGAGGTTTGAAGAACACTCGCCGATTGTGCAACTATCATATATTCACCATACTAAACTTGTAATAAGATTGAAAAGGTTTCGACGACCTATGCCCCCATGATACCAACGGGCAAGTACACCCAGCCTAAATTAAAGCGCGTGCTGTGGACAGAGCGGGACCCGTCAATTAGATGAGATTGTTTTTATTCAAAAGGAGGCGGTGCGGAAAATCCAAAGTCTCGCGTATTAATCTGTCGTGAATCGTGAGGCGATAACGGAATTCCGGTGTCGAGAAAACGGCGTAGCGAATCTCGCGGCCAAAGCGCGGTTCAAACGATTTTACGACGCTCTCCAGTCGCTTTTCATTTACACCATCCCCCACCACGATAAGATCAGCGGGGCGATTGATGTCTCCCGTAAAAACACCTGAAAGTACTATCGCTGTGAGACGACCTGAGCCACGAAGCGCCTTTTCAACATCATCAAAACGATCGGGAGAGACTTCGTGAATAAAACTCGCGAGCGCTGTCGCATACTTAAAGCGCGTATCCAAAGAATAACGCTTATTCTTTTTTTGTTCGCGGGCATTCTTTCCTTCACCAAGCTCCTCTTTGATGATCCCCATTTTGAGCAAGGTCGTAATTTCACTCTGGACTATTTTTGCAGAGAGCGCCGTGCGCTTCATGATCTCCGGAATAGCGAAGAGCTCCTTCGCGTAGATGATGAAAAGGCGGAGTGTCTTAGCACGAATAGGATTGAGGAATAAGGAGAGAAAATCTGAGTTTTTCGGTACAGACATACGGACGTCTGCTGATTGTATCACCCTCAATTGCAGAGCCAAGAAATTCCCTTGTTTGCACAATCGAAAAAGCCCCATCGCAAGACGGGGCTTATCGTTTCGAGCACCTGTAAGACTACTTGATAGTCACTTTAGCACCAGCCGTCGTCGCAAGCTCTTCCTTAAGGTGACGCATAAATCGCTGCTGCGATTTTGCGTAACCCCGCCTCCCTCGCCTGCGCTCGGTCCGGCCTTGCGACGGGACCCCGCCCCCGTCTCACGCTCGGTTCTCAACGAAGAAAATCCGCGAAAGCGGATTTTCTTCTACTCTCCAATACGGGAAAACAGGTGTTTTCCCGACCCCTTTCCGAGCAGTCGCAAAAATTACTTGATCGTAACTTTTGCACCTGCCCCTTCGAGCTTTGCCTTGAGAGCTTCTGCATCTTCCTTCTTCATGTCTTCCTTGATGACCTTTGGAGCGCCATCAACGAATGCCTTCGCCTCAGCAAGACCGAGTGCGAGAGCTTCCTTCACAACCTTAATTACTGCAACCTTCTGGTCTCCTGCTGCGGTAAGCTCAACCGTAAACGAAGTCTTCTCCTCTTCTGCTGCCGCTGCGGGGCCGGCAACTGCAACTGCTGCAGCTGAGACTCCCCACTTCTCTTCGATTGTCTTGACGAGCGTGTTCAATTCGAGCACGGTCATCTTTTCTACTGCCTCAATGATTTGATCGTTTGTCATACCGAATAGTTATTAGTTATTAGTTCTTAGTTTCTGCGACCTTGCTCAGAACAACTGCGAAGCGCTGCCTCGGGCTGTTGATCACATTTGCAAACATGCCGCGAAGGCCTATCATCGAAGGAATCGTTGCGATTTCCTTCATGAGCGACGCGCCTACAAGCTTGCCTTCAAATAGTCCACCAAGGAGTGAGAGCTTCACTTCCTTGTTTGGTCCGAGGAATTTCTTCCCATACTCATTCATGAGGCGGGCTGGTGCAGTTGCATCATCTCCCCCACCGTGCGCGATCGCGACCTCGCCATCCATTGGAACTTCTTCCGGATTAAATCCAAGGCTCTCAAGTGCACGCCGAATGAGTGTCTTTTTTGCAACGGTGTACTTTACATTCGATGCGCGGAGTTCTCGGCGCATTTGTGTTTCCTCTGTGATGTTCACTGCTTTGAAGTGGACAAAGACGGTTGAGGTGGCATTTTTGAATGCCTCACTCAAATTCTTTACGACTTCAATTTTCTGCTGCTTTGTCTGTGCCATAGTGCAATTTTTCCAAACAAAAAGACCCGTTAATAATGGGCCCGAGTTCTCCCGTCGCTTCAGCGACAGAGGATAGTTCGACCTCGGCGGGACTTCCTTTGCTCATGGCAAATGCCCGTTGTCTTAGGCCCTTAGGAAGTACCTTACCGCAAAACCACCCCTCGTGCAAACAGCACTACTCTTGCCAGAATTTCCACCACAGATCACTCGCATTGCTGAGCGTTTTGTTGCCCAAAAGCACTTCGAAAGCAGCGGCCGTTTGTTGCCTTTTTTCTTCGGCAATGGCATAGGTACTTACCGCATAGGTAACACAAAAGCTGACGGCGATGAATACCGAAAAGCCGAGTACAAAACGAAAAAAAGAGTTTGCGCCTCCCTGTCGCATAACTCTTCTAGTATACCGTGATTTTTATCACCTCGGCGTGCGCATTCCCCAGGCAACCGCAAAGAACGCACACTGAACCGAGTGATTAGTTTAGAACGTCTCCGTCGCAACAAGGCAGCGAATGCAGGTCGTCTGATTGGGACGAGTCGAGATGTATTTATTACCACAGGCGCACACAACAACGATACTTACAATTGGCTTGTGCACCCACTTACCGTGTGCGGTCGGCTTTTTGACTACGGGAGCAACATCAATAACCACCGCCTTTTTGGGAAGCGCCTTCTTTTGCGTTATTTTTTTCTTAGTTTGCTTCATAGAGACGAGCAACAAGCTGAGCCGATGTCGGGTATGCCCAGAGGCATGGATTTAGAACCGAAAAACCCGAGATTTCCGTTGCCGCGCTACAATAGCATGAAAATGCGCTCTCGGCAAGTCGGCATGTGAGGACCTACTCCTCGGAAATGGCCTTCACAAATGCAGGATCAGTGTCGATCAATTGCGGAGAAATGAGACGTAACTCTTCAACAATGCGCTTTGCCCCCTCCTTATCCCCCGAAAGAAACGTCACCTTCGCAAGGTCGTACTGTAATTCATACGCCGTTGGGTTTTCAGCGACGACGTCCGTAAGGAAACGCGTTGCCATAGGCCAATTTTCCGAATTAATGTAGTACTTCACCGCTCGCTGCGCTGTTTCAAGGCGGCCACGATACAGTCGCTCGCCTTCATTCGCCCACATTTCGGCCTGCACACGATCCCCCATCGCAAGATAGAGATTGGCTATGATGTAACGCGGGTCTGCATTAAGCGGCTGACGTTTTCCATATTCTTCGATGATCGCAATCCCCTCTTTGTAGTACTGCGCTTTTTCGTTTTTAAGTTTCGCTGCGTCTCCTTTTCGAATCGAGATGTTCGCACGTAAATACCACGGCTGAAGCCTATTCGGGGAAAGTGCAATTGCCGTATCAATAACGCGATGCAATTTCATCTCATCAAGCTCTGCTTCCGGCGGAGTAAGGTCAAGCACGTGCGCAAGATACACTGCCGTGCGCGCGTCA
This sequence comes from uncultured Candidatus Saccharibacteria bacterium, assembly GCA_964393065.1. GTDB lineage: Bacteria > Patescibacteriota > Minisyncoccia > Phycocordibacterales > UBA2100 > UBA10103. The sequence continues at coordinate 15,047 of CAYMRY010000012.1, read as the reverse complement.
TAAGGATAGATTTCAGTGTTATGTGATAGTGTTGCAAGCGCATTCATATACGCTTTGTAGCGCGGTGTGCCCGCGAGCATGACCGCCTGTTCGTTCGCGTACATCGAATAAACCTGATACCCGTATTCAAGGTCTGCATAGGTATTCAGCGCGAGCCCTTTGTGTAAATACTCGACGGAAGCGTCAACATCCGCCACGTGTTCTGTGTACGCACTCGCAAGAAGCACATTTGCGCGAAGCGGTTGCAGAGAAATGGGAATGAGGAGTAAGAGGAGTAGTGCGACACCAACACTTGGAACGTAGTGCGGTATGGTTCGCGTCATAAGAGGCACTGCTTTGTGGCGCATATCAAGCGTGAGAATTCCGGCACACAGTGTAAGAAAGAGCCACAACGAGAGCGCCGTATCGAAGACAGCCAGGTTTTGCACCGCATACATACCCAGTGCCGCCAGAACGAAATAAGCCATCGTCTCTCCTTCTCGAGCAACGCTCCAGGCTCGGAGCATGCTGAGCGCAATGATTGCCATGTACAAAAGTACCCCGAGAATGCCGTACTGAACAAAGTAATCGAGATACGCATTGTGCGAGCGATCAAACCATTCCTCGCGAATCTCATCCGGGTTATAGACTTTATTAAATACCACTTCCACATGCTCGGCCCCAACCCCAAGAAGCGGATGTTCAAGCGATGCCTTGCCGACATTTTCAAGAATGAACAGTCGACTTGCAACCGTCTCGTCGGAAAGTGATATGCGCGCGACGCGGCGAAGTGGTTCGATGGGGCTCTCTTGCAGCTGCGCCCGAAACCCCATAAAAAGACCAGTGAATACCAGCGCTATAATCAGCCCCGCGCGCGCAAAGGTGCGCACGATGCCCACTGCGCGAAACGCCGCAAAAACTCCGGCGAAAAATCCGATTACGACGAGGGCAAGGAGTGTACCGCGCGTTGCAGCCGCGAGAATAGCCAGAAGTTGCAGTGCAGCACTCGCGTACGCTGCCCACTGCCATTTCGCGCGGTACACGAGCAAGGCCGCGCCGAGTGTGAGCGCCAGAGTCATCCCGAGAAAACTTGAAAGAAATGCGGCATTTCCGAAGGTGCCGCCGACGCGTCCGCGCGCTTCTGCAATGAGGGGTATATCGAAACCGCCCATTGTTTGTAACGATTGCAGGAGCGCATATAAGGCGACTACTCCTCCCACCCATACGGAGACCCGTATCAAGCGAAACATAAAATCGCGATCGGCAACAAGTAGGATCGCGTAGAAAAAGATATTCGCAACCGTAAAGGTAATGAGCCCATCGCCGCGGTCAAAGGTCGACCAGAAGCTGTGAAAGAAATGTACGCCAACAAAAGAGGCAATGTATGCAAGGACAAGAAGCGCTCCGGGAATCCATGCGGTGGGTTGACGCAAGCGCTCAATATAGAGCGAACCACTGCGCAGTATGTAGTACAGAAGCGTCGCGAGCACGACAACTCCGAGGCCGCGAAAAAGGAGTGTCTTAGGTGTTACAAACGGATACAATAATCCCTCGGCGTATACCAACGAAAGGAAAAGAGGTGCAACAAAAAGGGCGCCGAGTAGGTTGCGGATACTTCTCATAGAAGCGACTCGAGTCGCTTGATTTCAGTTTGAATTGCCTCAGAGGGCGTTGGAGAAAGTGCGGATGCCTTTTTCCATGCATCGATCGCATCCTGATACCTCCCTACCGATTCGAGCCATCGTGCGCGAATCTCAAGTAGCGTCGCATTATCTCCAAATATTGAAGCCGCGTCGGTGAATGCGGCCTCAATTGCCCCTGTATCATCCTTAAAATTTTGTGTGAGAAATTCGAGGTACCTACTTTGATAGTTGATCTGCTGCCCCTGTGCCTTAACAGCGCGCGCATAGGCATCGCGCGCACTTTGTGGTGCCCCGAGCTGAGCGAGGAGGGTCCCCAAATTATGCCAGGCAAGACCGGTTATCTCAGCGTCGATTCCAAGTGCCCTTTTTAGATATTCGTACTCCTGCGCACCATCGCCAAGAAGATGGTATTGATTTGCAATACTGATATAGATCGTATAATCCGTCGCTTCATCACCCTCGACTCCAATTAAATCAGTAAGCCGGTCGATTTCTGTTTGTGCACGTGACTCAAGTTCAGCCTTACCGGTGTAGGCGCCTTGGAAGCCCCACGTAGAAATCGATTCTCCCGCTGTAAATTCATGTGTGTAGAGAGGCGTTGCCGGTCGCATGAAGTAATACCACGCGCCGATACCCGCGAGTAATACAATTAAAGCAGCAACAATAAAAGAAGATCGGACCGCTTTCTTTTCTTCGCGTTGTACATCCATAGTGCGATGCTATCACAGAGTCCAAACACACAAAAGCCGTCCCTTTCGGGACGGCTTTTGTTTTGAGCTCAACCTTGCGGTCGCTCTGGACTAGAACCTTGCGGTTCGTCCGCGTCGGATCGTTCTCCTCCGGCCGGAGTACATAGCCCCCGCTATGTAACCTTACGCTAGACGGATCCTTAGATGTTCACCGACTTCGAGCCGATGGTCAAAGGAAGAGTCTTGACGAGGTAGTCGTTGGTCCAGTCAGTTGTAGCCGCCTGATCAGGATCGGTTGCGTGATCCGCAACATCTGACCAGTCAGACCATACGAATGATGGCGTGCCTGCACCCTGCGTACCAGCAACAGTTGTGAAGTTTCCTGTTGTGACTGATGTCGAAGGATTTGCAATGCTTACGTCAACTGAGTTCGAACCGGACGCAAGGCTTGAGATCGTCGTGCGGAGCTCGTATGTTGCCGAGGTTCCTGCAGAGACCGTACGAATCGCTGTTGGACGGAATGATACCGTACCACCTGCGTTCGTGCTCGCGAACATCTGGTTGCCACTCACATGGCTACCTGTTGTCGTAGCGAAGTCACCAGCGACTTGCGATGAACCTTCCCAGAGAGCGATTGTCGAGGTTGCGCCAACGAGGACGCCTGATGCCTGACTGCTCTTCGTGATTGTGAAGGCGATCTGACCCCAGTCAACATCACCTGCTGCGTCAGCCGTAACCTTTACGCGACCGATGACCTTGTCAGATCCTGCGGAGAGCGTTGTGGTATCAAGCGCAACAGCTGAGAGTGTTGGGATTGTCTTGCGGACAACCATCGTACCCTTGCCTGATGTGCCAGCCGACGAGAGGTCGGACGTAGAACCAGTAAGCGTGGTGTCTGAGTTTCCTGCGCCGTCGATAGCCTTGAAGCCCTCGTCGCCGTCAAGAAGTGCGGTGATTGAAGCACCAGAAGCTGCACCCGACGTTACCGTTGGGATATCAACGTAGACATCAACTGCCTTAGTTGTATTCATTGGTACGTAGAATGTAAGACCGGTGAATGTAGCCGTCGAGTGGACGTTGGTTGACGAAACGTCAAGCGCCTGCGTCGAGGTTACATCGGTGCCAGCCTGGTTCTTGTACTTCAAGATTACCGAGCCCACTGAAGTTGCAGCACCGTTTGGAATCTTGACCTTCAATTCCTGAACTTCGCTCGACGTGTTGGTCGAAGTGAAGTTGAAGGAACCGATTTTCACCATGCTTGAACCGGCAACTACAAGCGCGTTGTCAGGCGAAACGCCGACACCTGCCGTAAGAGTACCTGAAGAAGCGACTGTGATTGTCTGAAGGGCAGTCGATGTGAACGATACCGATGATGCCGTTACAGCACCATTACCTGAACCTTCAACAGATGCAATCCAAGGACCAGCCTCTGCGCCGGACTTGATGTTTGCATAGATGTCGATGGTCTTCGTTCCAGAAGCTGGAATCGTGAAGCTTGCGGAGATCGAGTTGGAGGTCGATGGAGCGACTTTCGTCGTACCAATCTGAGTTCCTGTCGAAGAATCCTTCAACATGAGGTCTGTAACAGTTGCAGCCTCTGCAGTTGAGAGATTTACCGTAATTGTGTTCACGTTAACACCTTCCGTGGAGCCAGCGGAGAGCGTGAACGAGCCAACTTTAACGTTGTTCGTACCTGCGATAACCGTCTGATCGCCGTATCCGGAGTTCTTAGAGATACCGAGAGTAGACGCGGTGATTGAGCGCGAGAAACCTTCGATTTCTGTGATTGCAGAAACCTGGTCGCCCGAGTCCATACCTTCAGTGTTTGCGGCAAGTACCGAAACACCTACGTCTGCCGATGTACCAGCGGCAAAGTTCGTACCACTACCCGTCTTAGCATCGCCGTAGATCTCGAGGATCTCGGTCTGGCCTTGACGTGCGATGAACGAGGAACCGAATGTGAATTCAGTACCATCGTTGTCAGGATTTGAATCCGTGGCAACATCCTTTGTTGAGCCAACCTGAACACCGTTAAGGAATACCTTAACATTGTCCATGTCGTCAGCTGCGTTCTGGTCAACCCATACATTGAGGGCTTCGATCTTCACGTTCTCACCGGAAGCGCGAACCTCAAACTTCGACCAGAGAACGTTGGTTGCACCAACGGCTACGTTCGTTGAAGGAGAATTCGTTGCTCGTGTAATTGAGAGTGAAGCAGCACCGATGGTGTTGTCACTACCAGAGACCGGCATCGTTGTTGCGAGGACCGGCTGGTTCAACTCAATATCGGTTGCGTTAAGATCTGCGGCCTTTCGAATCTGGATGTTGTACGTCTCGCTAGATCCGCCGACGATGTCAGCCATGACCTTGATGACGCGTGTACCAGTTTCAAGCTTCTTTGGATTTGCAGAAAGATCGAACGTGACCATGCCGTTTGAGAGCTGTGCCATCGTCGAACCAACTTGCTCACCATCGATGTAGAGCTTGAGATTCTTGAGGTCGTTGTCGTCAGCAGAACCGCGGTTCTCGAAGGTAATTGCCTTGAGCCACGCAGAGTGCGTAGAGACGACAGCATTTGCCTGGAAGACACGAATGTCGGTTCCTGGATTCTCAGTAGCGCCTGAAGGACCGTTGTACGTGAATACGATCGTTCCCATTGATGCGCTTGAGATCGTCTGGATGCCGCCCGAGATCGGAAGTACGACCATTGTGTCGAGTGCCGAAGAAGCTGCAACCGAGAGGAGCTGTACACCAACCTGCTGACCACCTGTTCCTGTAGTGATGTCTGAACGAACCGAGATGGTTACAGAGCCACCAGCTGGAACCTTGAAGATTCCCTGAGTGTCATTGTAATTGAACATCGTGTTCGAAAGACCAGCTGCATCAGTGATGCGAGTCTGACCATTGAAGAGGTAGATGTTAGCAAGAGTAGAATCAGCCGACGTACCAATGCGCTTGAAACCGAGCGAGGTGACCGTGATTTCAGAACCAGTTGGGTTCATGAATGTGAACTTTGCGAGTTCACCGATCGCCTGACCCTGAACGAGCGACTGGTTCGAAGGTGAATCAGATGCAAGCATGACCTTGAGGCCATTGCCTGTTACTGGAACTCCTGGAACGCCCGGAACTCCTGGTACGCTTGTTGAGCATACTGAAGCTGCCTTTGCGCGCGTAAGTGGACCCCAGTAGCCAGCAGCCGGCGAAACGCCGTTCATGCCCTGCCACTTTGCGAGTGCCGCCTTCGTCTTTGCGCCGAAGTAATCTGATTCGTTGCCAGGTGATCCTGCGCCCGAGGCCGAGATAACTGCGCCGTGTGCGTTTAAGAATTTCTGTACCCACATCACTTCGCCGCCAGTATCACCCATCTGATGGGTGCGCGTGAAGGTGTAGCATCCTGCTCCTGCCGTACCACCTGTTGTTGTGGTGCTGCCAGAGAGAGAGGCGATTTGTGCGAGAAGTGCCTGAACTTGAGCTTGGAGATCCGAGAGCATGTCTGCCTTTGCCGGAGCGGCAACTGCAAACGAGAGAGCTAGGACCAAGCCAAGACCAACGAGCACTGTCGCAACGTTTTTTGTTGCTAAACTCATAGTTTAATATTTGACCTTTTCCCGTCTCGCAAAGATTTGCGAACCGGGCATATCGATGGAGTTTCGACAAAACCATCAATACCTTTTGTGTGTTTCCGATAAAGTGGAAACAACTAATAATTTAGCTAGCCCCGAACTCGTTTTAATAATGATCAAGAACGAGGGTTAGCATC
>CAYMRY010000012.1:5323-8876 GCA_964393065.1 uncultured Candidatus Saccharibacteria bacterium | reverse complement strand
TTTCATACTCTATTCATGTGTCAAAGTACATCGCAACAACATCACTTAGATGAATTCGCTGCGCAATGCAAAACCGTCGAAACGGCACTGCATCCAAAACATTATAAACGAGTACCGCTCTACTACTTGCGTAGCGCGATCGCTCGTTTGTGGATAACTAGTGTACAAGTTAACCCGTTTTTACGCGGTTTTCTCGGGACTAGTTACCGGGTGAAGATACGGCAAAATGAGTCAAAAGTCAATGAAAAATTCATGCATAAACGATGTGGGCACATCCTCAACTCCACAAAATTAGTAACCTCAAATCACACAATGCTGCAGGTAAGTAACGAACTCAAGTCAACTAATTTCGAAGTCTCACCTTTGCTTGTAAGTGCGCACAGGCTTATTGGACAATTTGATAACGACTCCACCGCTTAGAGCCCATTTTCTGAATCTTATTTAGACGGACCAATTCAGCGAGCTCTCTTTGCACCATTTTTTCACTATACTGAGGCAGGTTCGTAGCAATGTCTTTTATACCAAAAAAACCCCCGATTTTTAGTATGTCCATAATATGATCCGCCCGCGCAGATCCTGCCTCTCCCCGATATATTCGCGCCAGTTTAGGACGCGCGGACGTAGGCTTCTTTGACACACGTTCGATTTCGCCACCGGTGTCCCGTTGTGAAATGTTCGTTACTTTAAGTGCGGTTGGAATAAGGTCTTCACGTTCAAAAACATACTGCTCCGCAAGCGAAGAGCGCTGAGCGGTCGTAATCAAATTTCCCAGTTCATCAAGCGCTTCCGAGAGAGCTTGTGCATTTTGAGCCGAAGCGTACCCACTGATCGCAAGCAGTCGCACCAGTGAAATGAGCTCTCGTATGTTCGAGAGTGTTTGTTGCTGCATCTCTGATTCCGCCGTCCTTAATCCAGATCGCAATTGCAGAATATAAGACATAAGATCTATCCCCTTTTTTCTTATCACCAAACGCAGGTGCTCGCTTTCAGGGACGTGATTAGTCATTACATGGACAGCAGCGCAAATCCGTTCGGAGCGTCTATATGCGGCTTCACCTGACACGTTTGAACCGAAGGGATTTGTCCGTATTGCAACGCTGTCCAATATGGACAATATAGCGGTTACGTCCTTTACATATCCTGCGTGCGTTACTGAATTGTCTTGAGAAGTCCTTGAGGCATCCTTTTCATGTCCCTTTGGCATGGACACAAGTATATATCCGATAGGAAGCAGGCTGCAATGATTTTTTGGGGTACGCTTTCATTTTTACACTTTGTCCAATGCGATTATGAATCGATTTTTGAAATGTAACTCAGGTGAGCGCGGGCCGCGAAATCTGGCGTCGTGCATGGTATTATTGACCGGTCATGGTACGAAAAGAGCGCGAAAAGTCAGCCAGAAATGGAAAGCGAAAAAAAGCTGAAGTTCCGGAAGAGCGAACATTTCCTATTAGCGTCGAAGCGCTGCGCGGTGTTGCAGCAGTTATAGCGATTGCGCTTGCGATTTTTCTTGCGCTTGCGGCTTTTGAGATTGGAGGAGCTGTCGGTTCGATTCTCTTTTCGATTCTCACACAGCTACTTGGAGTGGGGTACATGCTCTTTCCGCTCTCTCTTATACTCCTTGCAGTGGCACTCTTGCGCAGCTTTGAAAAAAGATTTGGCCTTATCGAGAGCGTGAGTATTTTTGTTTTTCTTCTTTCGGCACTTGGGCTCGTTGGATTATTTCTCCCGGAAAGAGGTGGCCTCATTGGGGGAGCGATTGCCAAACCACTGGTAGCAGCTTTTGATGTCTCCGCCACCGTCATTTTTCTTTCGGCATTTATCGTCGCTGCACTCATCATTGCGTTTGATATCCACCTCTCGAGCATTATTCAGGCGATGCGCGAGCGCATGAGAACATCCCCGCTTTCTGAGGAGGGTGACGCAGAAGTTGCAATCGGAGGTCTTCCTGAGGAAGACACCGAAGAGACCGAAGACGAGGAAACCGTCCCCGTTGAAACCCCCGAGGAAAAAGAGTCGGCACCGGTAAAATACGCTGAGAGTGGTGAAAAGCAGGGGGACAGCAGTGGTTTCCCTATCATCGCTGCAACTGATTCGATTTATAATCCACCACCAGTTTCTATCCTTGCCAAAAATAAAGGAAAGCCTGAAGTCGGTGATGTGAAGGCGAATATGAACATCATCAAGAGGACGCTGCAGAATTTTGGTATCCAAGTTGAAATGGACGAAGTTTCGATTGGTCCTACTGTCACACGATATTCAATGAAACCAGCAGAAGGAGTTCGACTTACTAAAATTCTCGCACTGCAATCAAACCTCGAGCTCGCGCTTGCGGCATCTCCCGTGCGCATAGAAGCCCCAATCCCCGGCAAATCCCTCGTGGGCATCGAAGTACCGAACATTGCACGCACAACGCTCGGTCTTGCACCTCTATTTACCGACGCCGGCTTTACGCAGACAGACAAACCCCTCGTTGTTGCGCTCGGTCGCTCAATTACAGGACAGGCTCACTTTGCGGACCTTGCCCGCATGCCACACCTCCTTGTTGCGGGTACCACCGGCTCTGGAAAGTCAGTCTGTATTCACGATTTCGTCGTTTCCCTCCTCTACCGTGCAGGCCCCGAAAGGTTGCGCTTTATTATGGTGGACCCGAAGCGCGTTGAGTTGACACTTTATAACTCAATCCCCCATCTCCTCACCCCTGTTATTACCGATGCAAAGAAGGCTATTTTGGCACTCAAATGGCTCGCAAAAGAAATGGATCGACGATACAACGTGCTTGAAACTGAACGCGTTCGCGACATTGGCTCGTATCACGATAATGTCGTTGCCCCTGCTCTTGAAAGAGGAGAGCTTGAGGGCAAGCCAATGCCGGAGGCAATGCCCTACATCGTCGTCCTCATCGATGAGCTTGCCGACATCATGCAAACCTATCCGCGCGAACTTGAAGCAAGTATTGTGCGTCTCGCACAGATGAGTCGCGCCGTTGGTATTCACCTTGTACTCTCGACGCAGCGACCATCGGTTAAGGTCATTACGGGTCTCATTAAAGCAAACATCCCCTCTCGGGTGGCTTTCCAGGTATCCTCGCAGATCGATTCACGTACCATTCTCGATACCGGAGGCGCTGAGAAACTTCTTGGTGCTGGCGATATGCTTTTCCTTTCAAACGACATGTCGAAGCCGCGCCGTATACAGGCACCGTACATTTCAGAGGGCGAAGTGAAGAAGGTAGTTGATTTCATCGCAAAGAATAATGTCGCTCCACTCTCCAGCGTCGACTTCTCGGAAGGCGGTAGTGCCCCGAAGGGAGACACCAACTCTATCTTTTCGGCAATGGAAGATGATGCTGACGACGACAAGTATGCAGAGGCAAAGGCGGCTGTCTTGGAAGCGGGTAAAGCTTCAACCTCGTACCTGCAGCGAAAACTTGGTGTGGGGTACTCCCGCGCCGCTCGCCTCATCGATATGCTTGAAGAAAAAGGCGTTATCGGACGGGGTGATGGTGCAAAGCCACGCGAAGTCATCGGAGCGGGGAACGCGGACGAGCTTG
>CAYMRY010000012.1:2132-5223 GCA_964393065.1 uncultured Candidatus Saccharibacteria bacterium | reverse complement strand
TATGCTCCCCTACCGCGACTCGAAGTTCATGCGTCTCGTCCTTATCCTCTTTTTTGTTACTCTTTTAAGTTACGCAGCTTATGAAGCGCAGGGAATCTTTTTTGGCCCCGTCATTAACATTCCAACAACGCTTCTCACTGTCGATGAATCCGCTACGCTCATTCGAGGACAAGTTGAACGTATTACCGAATTACGCCTTAATGGTAAAACTATACCTGTGACTGAAAACGGCTCGTTTGAAGAGCTCTATCTTCTCGCGCCAGGATCCAACCGTCTTATCCTACAAGCACGCGATGCGCGCGGCCGAAGTACACAGAAAACACTCGATATCGTCTATACACCAAAGCCTGGAGCGCTCCTAACGCCGGTCGTGAGTACAAGCACCAATACCTCATCGAGTACTGGAGAGATCTCCCCCGCAACGGTAGATGACGAATGAGTAAGAAGGCGTATACTTCATATTAACTTACCCGCTTCAGACATACCGTACATTTATGGCAAAGAAAGAAAAGGCACCTGCAAAGCAAACAGGAACAGGATCTGATAAGGATATCGAACGCGCGCTTTCAGAAATCAAAACAAAATTCGGTGACGAAAGTATTATGATGCTCGGCGCATCCCCTAAGGTGGATGTCGACGCGATTCCATCCGGATCAATCGGCGTGGATTGGGCAATGGGAATCGGTGGTTATCCGCGCGGACGCATCATTGAGATCTTTGGACCCGAGTCATCGGGAAAGACGACGCTGTGCCTCCATGCAATTGCGGAAGCGCAAAAGAAAGGCGGCATCTGCGCATTTATCGATGCGGAGCACGCACTCGACCCAGAATACGCAAAAAAAATCGGTGTTGATATCAACTCCCTCCTCGTCTCACAACCGGACACCGGAGAGCAGGCACTCGAAATAACCGAATCACTCGTAAGAAGTGGGAAGATCGACGTCATTGTGATTGACTCGGTCGCAGCCCTTACACCGAAAGACGAGATCGAGGGTGATATGGGCCAACAGCAGATGGGAAAGCAGGCACGCCTGATGTCACAAGCGCTCCGCAAACTGACCGCGATCACCTCAAAGACAAAAACTCTGGTAATCTTTATCAACCAGATCCGTATGCAAATCGGCGTCATGTTCGGGAATCCTGAGACTACAACAGGAGGTAAAGCACTCAAGTTTTACACATCAGTACGTCTCGATATCCGTCGCATTGCACAAATTAAGAAAGGCGATGAAATCATGGGCGGTAGGCACCGCGTCAAAGTGGTAAAGAATAAAGTAGCAGCGCCGTTTCGTCAGACCGAATTCGACATGATGTACGGTGAGGGAATCTCGCGCGAGGGCGAAGCGCTTGCGCTTGGTGAAAAATTCGGTGTCATTGAAAAGTCTTCCGGCGGCTCGTATAAGTATGGAGAACAAGCACTCGGTCGCGGCTACGATGCGGCACGAACGTTTCTGCGCACCAATAAATCAATTCTCAACAATATCCTCAAAGATATTAAAAAGGGGCTTGAAAACGGTGCCGTAGAACCGAAGGGCTCTGGAAAGAGTGAAGGTGGCGAAGAGGAGTAAGAAGCATGAATTCCTTCACGATCAGGAGGTGTTCCTCCCGCGATATGCGTACACTACGCTCTCTAATCCGCATGTACCCTGAAAAACTTCTGCAAAACCATCTGCCCAAAGCTTCGCAGTTCTACCTTGCCCTCGAAGGCACGACACCGGTTGGCTGCTGCGCCCTCGAAGTATATTCAAAACGCCTTGCGGAAATACGGAGTCTCGCGGTGCATCCCGAGTATCAAGGTAAAGGCATCGCCTCGGCGCTTGTGGCTGCGTGCCTCAAGGAAGCCCGCAAGAAAAAGGTATATGAAGTTCTCAGCATCACTTCTGCCATCGCCTTTTTCGAGAAACAGGGATTTAACACCTTTCACAATGAAAAATTTGCACTGATAAAAGTGCTGGGTTAGGTAGCTGGGTAGACAAATGGGCTTTTTTGCTTAGAATACGCCGATATGTTGAACTACAATGAAATCAAGCCGGGTGTCGCCGTCCTCGTCGAAGGCGAACCATATGTCTGCACATGGAATAACATCATGCAAAAGCAGCAGCGCCGCCCGGTCAACCAGACAAAACTACGCCACCTCATTAAAGGCAACTCGATCGAATACTCATTTCAGCAGTCCGATAAGCTCAACGAAGCGGAAATAGAAAAGAAGCCAGCAGTATTCGTATTTCACGATGATCGCAAGGGCGAATGGGTCTTTCACCAAGCTGCCGATAAGTCAGCGCGCTTTACGCTCTCAGACGAGATGATGGGTGAAGGAGGAAAGTTCCTAAAGCCTAATACCGAAGTCGAAACGAGTGCCTTTGACGGTAAGATCTTCGGCGTGAAGCTCCCTATTAAAGTTGCCCTTAAGGTAAAAGAAGCACCACCGGACGTCCGAGGAAACACCGCTCAAGGCGGCTCAAAAATCGTCACACTCGAAACGGGCGCAACGCTGAATGTTCCGATGTTCATCAAGGAAGGCGATGTGCTTCTCATCAATACCGATACGGGAGAGTACGTGGAGCGGGCGTAATTCTACTCGCTCACGCGACGAGATTTGTAATACATGAGTATAAGCGGAGTTGCCCCCATTAGGATCACTGGCAACCATAAGAAAAGATGTTCAGGAATGTAGTACCAAGCCGGTATAGCATATGCATCACCACGGCTATCAAACCAGTAAAAGGCACTGGCAAAACTTACCCTGTATAGAAGCGTGACGCCGACGACATAGAGACACCCGACAGCCCACAGAAAAGATAGTACCGTCACGACCCAGTGGCGACGCATATACTCAATCATGGCGGTATTGTACCAAGCCATGCATAAAATTTCCGCATCGCCGTACGTGGGCCAAAAGTATTTTTCTGCTGAAAAATCTTTTCGCCATACCTCGCCCCGCCCTGCTCCGACCTTGCGACTGGGTCCCGCCCCAGTCTCACCCTCGCTCCGGCCGATTCTCGCGCACGAACGCTTCGCGTTCTACATTCAGAAAGCAAAAACCCGGCTTGTGCCGGGTTTTTGTTTATTTCTGAATGTACGCGAGAAGCCC
>CAYMRY010000012.1:0-2032 GCA_964393065.1 uncultured Candidatus Saccharibacteria bacterium | reverse complement strand
CCGTGCGCGCTTAATCGCCTCCTCTACCATGCGCTGCTGCTTTGCCGTGAGGCCCGACTTGCGGCGATCGATCACGCGACCATGCGGATTGATGAAGTTCTTCAAGAGATCAACATCCTTGTAGTCGACATGCTGGATGTCGTTCTGCGTCAAAATGTTATTCGTTGCCATATCTTTGTTAAATGCTAAGTACTAATTTTTAAACTCTAAACTAGAATGGAATGTCGTCGGGATTAATGTCATCCTTCGGATATTCGATACCGGAGCCGCCACTGTTTCCTCCTGGAGCCCCTCCTCCCATGTCGTGGCCATCATCCGGCATCTGATCACGTCCTCCAGCCTGAGAGCCCCCTGCGCCCGATCGTGGGCCAAACTGCACACGGTCGGCGACAACCTCGGTACGATACATCTTCTGCCCATCCTTGTCCCATGAGCGCGTCTGCAATCGTCCTTCCACAAATACTGAATTCCCCTTCTTCATGTACTGATTGACTGTATCTGCCTGGCGACCGAAGACGACCACGTTGTGGAAATCGGTTTGCTCTTGTTTCTTACCGTCACGATCGCGAAACACGCGATTCGTCGCTATTGAAAAGTTCACGACGTTCATGCCGCTCGGAAGCGCACGCAATTCAGGATCACGTGTGAGGTTTCCGTACAAGAGAACCTTATTGAGGTACATAGAGCTATTCTAGCAGCTTATTCGTGCGTCAATGTCTCAAGCGCCTTTTCGAGGTCAACTTCAGACACCGGCGCTACCTCCTCTGCGTCAACCCCAGGAGCCTTGCGTGGAGCAGCCTTAATGGTGTCGGTGCGCTTTACTTCACGCAGCTGTGGCGCCTTGAATTTTGCACGCGTATCCTCCCTCAGCGTCTTGAAGACAATGGAGCGGAGAATCAAGGGGTTGAGCGCGAGGGATTCGGTCAATTTCGCAGCAGCACTTGTCGGAGCTTCGAATTTGAGCCAGCCGAAGTAGCTGCGATCATACGCAACATGGCGCTCGCCTTCGCGTTTATCCATATCAAAAGAGAGCTTCATCAGACTTGGGGCACCCTCTGCTATGAGAGAGCCGCCGACTTTTTCGATTTCGGAGCGAATTGTTCCAACAACCTTTTCGACTTCGCCCTCCTGAACGGTAGGCAAAATATGATAGCCCGCCTCATAGACGCGGGTGACAACTTCATTCTCTTCGTGCTTTTCAGTCATGTGCGTGGCACTCTAACATAGCTTCCTTAGTACCGCAAACCTAGCGTGAGATGGCTCTAAAGGCCAGAATGAAAAGACTGGGCGCTATCGCGCCCAGCCTCACTTTCTCTCCCCCGTTCATAAGTACAAAGACCGCGAGAGCCGCAATTGTTAAGTAGATCAGAGCCCTGCATAGCGCCCAGGTATGAAGCAGGTAGTAAACCAATAACCAGAGGGCAGCTCCCGCCGCGATCTGCTGCCCTGTTGTGATGCCGTATTGCGCAAGCAATTCTGCGAGGTATTCCATTTTGAGCCCTCCCTAATTAGGTTGCAACCGCTGGCATCGTTAAATATTCCCGAGCATCTGTCAAATGTTAAAAATCCTTTGCACATTGTTCAAAAGAGTGTCCCGCACCATCTCTTCATCCTCCCCGCGAATCTGCGCCAACTTTTTCACGATCTCGATCACATACACGGGTTCGTTGCGTTTGCCACGATGCGGCTTCGGGGTTACATACGGAGCATCGGTTTCGCTGAGGAGCATATCGAGCGGGGCGTTTTTGATGATCTCGTCGTAGTCGCGCGCAAAGGTGATGACGCCGGTAAATGAAAGAGTGAAGCCAAGGTCGAGGAATTGCTTCGCAACAGCCCAATCGCCCGCAAAAAAGTGCACGTCCCCACGCACGTTGGCCTCGCGCTTGAGAATGGCGAGAGAATCTTCATAGGCATTCTGCGTCCCGGGCGATGAGCGGATGTGGAGCATGAGGGGCTTTTCGAGCGTATTGGCGAGGTGAATTTGCTGCACAAACGCTTCCTCCTGCGTCTTTTTTGAATCCTCATCGAGGCG
>CAYMRY010000011.1:0-21042 GCA_964393065.1 uncultured Candidatus Saccharibacteria bacterium | reverse complement strand
CGTGCTCTGCTCCTGAACCACGCAGCTTGAGTGCGCAAAACTTCCGCTCAGCATGCCGTGACTACACACCCGTACCTCGCTTTCACAAATTGAACCGCTCGGAACAGACGCATGTTTATATGCTAAGACGGAAGCACCGTCTAAAACCGCAGTCCCATTGAAGGTACAATGTATTACCATATTCTGCGCTTGCACGTTACTTGAAATAGTTGCGGGCTGAGCACACACAGATGCAATTTTTGCGCGCGTAAGAGGACCGACTCTTCCTACCGCAGGAAGTCCATGATCCCTCTGGAAGCGGATCACGTTTCCTTGGGTCAACCGCCCAAAAAATCCTGATATATTCGCATCGGGATTGAGATCATAAAAATCGACAAGGAAGGTTTGGAGCCGTGTCACCTGCCCATCTTTAGACGCATCTCTATCGCCTCGTTGAAGATCTAGCGTAAGATCGGGGCAGTAACCGCCGCTCACTGTACCAGAATCAAACGATTCAGCGTGCAGAGCTGCGGGCACCATTGCTACTACCACTAAAAAGCATGCGCCAATGAAGGTTTTCATACGAACATCATATAACTCAAGCATTCAAAATAAAAAGACATGGCTTCGCGAAATGTGGACAGCGACCTTCGCATTACATTCGTCTGCTGTCATAGGCCCAATGAAGAAGCGCTTGACGCTGAATTGGTCGACATGAGAAATCCCCGGGCATACAGTTTTTTGAAAGTTGCGCGATGTGACGACGCATTGCCTTCCACCTTTTAATTTGCCGGATATCTTCCTCAGGAATTCTGCGCCCTTGGTAGTAGCGACAATACCACTGAAACCAGCCGCGCGGATCATCATGATAGATCCATCCTTTTCGACGCCATTCAGATAGTGGCTGGCTCGCGCGGACGCCAAAAAAATTAAGTGAGCAATCGGCTTCCCCTTTTGCAAAGCGCGCCTTTTTAAACCATGCGGAGGGAAACTCATTCTGACAATCGCGCATATACTTACCACAAAAAACCCCAAGCTCCAGCATCTCCTGGGGCGTCAGCTCAGGCTTGAAATCCGCATCAAAATCCTTTCCTTCGCGCGCAGAAATCTCGTACTGATAGCCGCTCTGCATTGTATCATTCACGACCACAAGTTTACTTTTCATACTGCACCCTAAGTGTAATCAAAAAAAGGAACACTAGACAAATATAACGTCGGATTGTACTATACTTTTCTCTTCAATGAAATGATGGAGGATGGTTTTGGTTTTCAGCGACACAAAAGATATCGGGTGCCTCAGCATTGTGCCCGATAGAGTGACACTGTTCAAATCGAACGGAATAAGCACACTTCGGCATATGGCCGATCTTGCTTCTAACAACTCCAAAAAGGAGCACATCGCGCGCAACGTCGCGATCCCGCTCGAGACTCTCAATGAGTTGATCGCACAGGCTAAAGAAAAGCTCGGAGGCTAACGTCTCATAATTCAAGTACGCCAATCACAGGGAGACACTCGTCTCCCTGTTCTTTTTTACATTTTCACTTTCCCTACTTTTCACCAAGCGGCACCACAACCGCATCGCCCTCTCTGAGGCCTGAGAGTACCTCTATAGCGCCATCATCGCCTTTGAGGCCGAGTGCAACAGGCTCGAGCGAGGTACCTTCTTCGCGTCGAACGAGAACATACGAGACTCCATCGTGCCTCTCTACTACATATTCAGGGACAATGAGTACATTATTCCGACGCGCGCTTACAATGGTAATGTCGGCGGTAAGGCCACGCCTCAGACGCGGATCCTTTCGTGTTAGTGCGACGGTTACTTTAAAATTGGTTACTCCATCAATAACGGTCTCCGCAGGTTCGATTTCAGCGACTACGCCGTCAAACACTTCGTCTTGAAATGCATCAAAAGCGATGCGCGCAGCATTACCCACCTCTACCTTTCCAATACTTATTTCCGGAACATACGCTTCGATTTCTAAGTCTGCATCCGAGATTACCGAGATAAGTGTCTCTCCCGCGTGTGCCACCTGCCCCACTTTTGCACTCTGCCGCGTAACGACACCTGAAATAGGTGCAACGAGGTTGGCGCGGGTTAGTTGAGCGCGAATACTTTCTACCTGCGCATCAAACTGCTTCACGCGCGCCTCCTGCGCAAGAAGTGCTAGCTCAGTACTACCCGCTTTTTCTGATAGCAGTGTTCGCTCCGCTATCGAAACCGCAGAAGACGCATTTCGCACAGCCGCGAGAGCGCCCTGCACCTCAGAAAGCGATGACTCTATGGCATTACGCGCTGATGCAAGATTCACTCGGTAGGTACTTATGTCAGAGTCGCTTAAGTCAGTACTCGCATTCGATGCGTTTGCTGCTTGGGAAAGCGCCGCGAGATACGACTGTACTTTTTCGAGGTTGTTCAACACGCTGATGCCAAGAGAGAGGGTCGGATCAAGGTTGGAAAGCGCCTCCCATGAGGTAAAAAGAGGGTCAAGTTCACCGCGCGTGCGTTCGATCGATAGAACGAGCATTAAATCAGGGGGCGTTATGCGGAGCGTCGGCGTGCGTCCTGACATGTCTATGAGGCGGTCTGCTTTATTATGTACCGCGTCATCGGCCACGGTGTACGCATTGCGGAGCGCATTACGCAACTCTGACGTAGCATCGATTTCGCTGAGACGCGCACTTTCCAATTTCGCCTGAAGTACGGCAAGATCCTCAGGCCGCGCGCCATTTGAAAGATCACCTAATGTGGCGACCTCCGCATCGCGTGATGCGAGCGCTTCATTTAAAGCGGCTTGCATTTCCGCTGTGTTGAGAACTGCTAGTATATCGCCGGAAAGCACGCGACTCCCGACGCGCGCCTGCACTGTTTGAATTGTTCCCCCGGTCTGAAATGCGAGGTCAACTTCTTGTACTGCTCGCGCTTTCCCCGTAACCGATACTTGTTTTGTTACGTCGCCGCGAGTCACCATGATCACAGTCTCTGGTTCTCGCGCATAACTTCTATACACATAGATTCCACCGCCGATACACAGAAGAAGTGCGATAGTCAGCGTGAGTCGTACGTACGGTGAAAGAGCCATGAGTATAGTATGCATTACCTTTGCAGTGTATCGGCAATGATTTCCCCATCTGAAAGTTGAATACGACGTCCGGCAAGCGATGCGTAGTCGTCTTCATGGGTGACCATTACAATAGTCTGCCCGCGCGTATGCAATTCGAGAAAAATATCAAGAACAGTGCGCGATGTCTCGACATCGAGATTTGCAGTCGGTTCGTCGGCGAAGATAATGATCGGATCATGCGCTATCGCGCGTGCGATGGAAACGCGCTGCTGCTGGCCGCCGGACAATTGACCCGGCCTCATCTCAAGCCGCTCAGCAAGCCCTACACGCATGAGGGAGTGTGCTGATTTCTCGCGCGCCTCTCTTTGAGACAATCCCTGCATCAAAAGCGGGATCATAACGTTTTCAAGAGCAGTGAGTTCAGGAAGAAGCGCATAATCTTGGAACACATATCCCAGCATATTGAGTCTCAGATCACTGCGCTCCTGATTGGAAAGCGTGGTGATATCCGTGGTATCAAGATGCACGGTGCCACTTGTCGGATAATCGAGTGCGCTCATTTGATACATAAGCGTACTTTTGCCCGAACCGGAACGACCGGTAATCGCCACAAATTCACCTCGTGCAATCGAAAAACTCACTGACCGGAGGGCATGAACGTCTGCTTCCCCTGTATGAAATACACGCGAGAGATTTTGTACTTTGATCATATCAGCGGCCTAAAATAGCATCCAGTGGATTTTGTCGAATAATCATCTGAGCAGGAATATATCCGGCGATCACACTTGCGCACAAAAGGAGACCCGCACGTAATGCCGTTCCCCAGAAAGGAGCGACAAGAATCCCATCACTAAAGGGAAAGTTAATGGGATGTGCGGTAAACCACGGCTGAATGACGCCGTAGAGAAGAAGTGCACCAATCACCGTCCCAACCGTTGCATAAAAAAGCGCCTGGAGTACGTAGGAGACTTCGATAGCAAGCGCATTGACACCGATGCCGCGTAAAATGCCGATGAATTTACGGCGCGTAATGGCGTTGATAAAGACGACTATAAAAATGGTGATCGAGGCTACAACTAGACCGATAGAGCCCACAATATTGCCTAACATGCGGAAGGTGTCTTGGATGTCCTTTATGAATTTGGGCTGTGCATCTTGATAACTTTGCACTCGCGCATACTCACCAACGCCGCTTCTCAGAAGCGCCGCTTTTGCAAGAGGTGCAGCCTCTGGATCATGCAATTGAAGTACGATTTCGTTGACACTTTTATCGGTTCGTCGCAAAAGATCGCGCAGCGATGAATCCAACATAAATACCCGATTATCAATCTCACCGACTTTGGCCCGGACGATGCCGCGCACCGTAAACTCTTTAATGTTACCCGCAATACGCAGCCGCACCGTATCACCCACTTCGACATCCTTGAGTGTGCGGAGCCCCGGCGTATCGATCGGTAAGTATTTTGCCAATTTTTCAGCGCCAATAAGAATCCCGTTCGCATCATCATCCCTCAGATATGCCCCCTCGATGACCTTCGTATCGAGTTTTGTCACACTCGCTTCTGCGCTCGGAGAAATTCCTGCTATCAAAGTTGCCGACTCATTCGGTATGTCCGTATAATTGGTACGTTTTTCATAGCCCGCTTCAATCGTCCCTGAGCCTGTATACCGAGCGGATATGTTATCAGTCCACGGAAGCGCCTGTGCGAGTGCAATTATGGAGGGACTGTTTTCTATATAAGGCTTTTCGTTGAGTGCAGAGATAATGATGTCACTCGTATAAAATTGACGATTTGCGTATACTGAACCCTCAATAAGACCAACAAGAATACCTCCGATAAACACAAGATTAAGGAATGTCAGCGTCATGACGAACGTAATCAGAATCGTGGTCCAAACATTTCCTCGCGCAAGTTGACGACGCGCAAGAAAAAACCCAAGACGCAGCGACACACCAACAGACGAACGAGATCCTGAGGACTCCCGCACGTGTCCTCTCATAGATTCCTTTGGAGAAACAGACAATGAGGGCGAACTAACGGCATTCGACACTGAAGTGTGTGTGCGCGTACGTTTTCCCTTTTTGCGTACCATACAATAAAAGACCCGCTACAAATGCACCGCGGCGTCGTATCGCTTCATTGTAGCGGAAAAAAGAGAGCCAAACGCGAGTTACTCACGTATGCACGGTAGGTGGCGTATAGGTGTATTCCGTATAATCCTTTCCTAATTTCCAATCAGCATCGTAACGACGAAAGCGTGCCCACTGCGGCGTAACTTCGTAAAAAACGTAGCTCCCCTCGCGCATTTGCGCAACAGGCGGCATCCAGCGAGAGACATCAATATTATGAATGCCGTGTGCAACCTTATCAGCGGGAGCTGCCCAGTGTTGCCTTTCACGCGCAAATGTCGAGCGCAGTGTCTCGAGCAAATCGCGTACGCGATCTGGCTCCATCACGATTATAGCTTTCCCACGAATTTGTAGAGTCTCGAGCGTATCACTGTCGGAGAGCACCATCGCGACGCTTGGATTTTGTTCGATGTCTTCAAATTTGCGTGTCGAAGAGCGCGTGCCGAAATAGAATGAAAAATTATTCTGCACAAATATAAAATCCGCTGAAATTGAAGGCTCCGCAGTAACTGATGCCGTAGCGATCGCGCCGAGCGGATGTCTCTCGGTAAACGCAATCATAAATTGTTTAATTTCCTCCTGAGTTTTTTCTTCCATGGATATATGGTAGCTCGTAATACGACCGCACTCAAGGATAGCGAGTGTCTATTGAGCAATCTTATATAGGAGACGCACATCCTTTTCCAAGCCTCGGTCGCCCTTCAGATCATACGGATCTAAACACGTTGCAATCATGTTTTCCCAACCCCTTTCTGGTTCGAATCCCTCACCCGTTCAGCAAAAATATAGTCGGCAAACGCTACGCGTTCGCCTCGTTATTTTTGCAGAGGGTGAGGGATTCGAACCCTCGGTGCCTTTCGGCACACTCGCTTTCCAAGCGAGCGCACTAGACCACTATGCGAACCCTCTAATTACTCCGAGACTTGAGTGTATCCTGTCTTCATTTCTTTCTCAAATGGAAGGTGTAAAATGACGTTACATGCAATCCTCATACCTCGACTTCGCAGAAAAAATAGGAAGTGAAGCGGGCAGTATCATGCGCACCAATTTCAACCTCAACATGCAAAAAGAGTGGAAAGATGACCATACCCCAGTCACTAAAACAGATCTCGACATTAATGCACTCGTTCTTTTAGAGGTAAAGAAAGCTTTCCCTGATCACAGTATCCTCGCCGAAGAGGGTGACGATTTCGATGTGAGTCACGAGCACGTATGGATCTGTGACCCCGTTGATGGTACTCACAACTTTTCGCACGGCATTCCAACGGCAACCTTCGCACTCGCGCTTACCCACAAGGGGCTTCCAATCGTCAGTGTTATTTACGACCCCTTTCTCGATCGCCTCTTTTCTGCTGAGAAAGACAAGGGTGCTTTTTTAAACGGAAAGCCGATCCATGTATCTGAAAGCCCGTCGCTGAAGCGATCAGTTATCGGAATGGGCAAGATGAGCGGCGTGCGCGAATTACTACCCGTATATGAGGGCATCAAAGTACACGGCGCGCGCATCATAACGGGGCTTTCAATCCATTATATGACGATGCTTGTTGCAGCGGGAGAGTTTTCCGCATCGTTTTTTGGGGGAACTTCCGCGCACGATATGACCGCAGGAACGCTCCTTGTCAGTGAAGCCGGTGGTCGCGCTACTGACTTGTTCGGACACATTCCGGAGCGATTTGATCGCGACATGCAAGGGCAGCTCTGTACGAACGGTTTTGTACACGATGAATTACTCGCCATTATGAATAATGTCTCGCTAAAGTCGGGGCACTAGGTATACTTACGCTATATGAATACACCAGAATTGAATCGCGTTGCGCTCCAGATGGTTTCCGACGGGAAAGGAATTTTAGCAGCCGATGAAAGTACTTCGACGATCGCAAAACGTTTCGAGAAGATCGGCGTAGAAAACACCGAAGGAAATCGCCGCGCGTATCGCGAGATGCTCTTTACCGCCCCCGGCTTTGGCGAGTTTATTTCGGGTGTCATAATGTACGACGAGACATTCCGTCAAAACGCATCGACCGGAGAGAAATTTACTGATCTTCTTGTACGAGAAGGTGCCCTCCCGGGTATCAAAGTGGACGAAGGCACCAAAGAAATGGACGGTTCCCCCATGGAGAAAGTAACTAAGGGACTCGAGGGCCTTCCGCCGCGCCTTACGGAATACGCATCGCTCGGTGCTCAGTTTGCAAAATGGCGCGCCGTTATTACGATCCAAGGAAACGATCTGCCGACCGATGCTAATCTTCGTCAAAACGCAAAGGATTTGGCTGGATACGCGCTCGCGTGTCAGGAGGCAGGCATCGTGCCAATAGTGGAACCCGAAGTACTGATGGATGGTCCGCATTCGATGGCACGCTGCGAAGAGGTGAGCGAAAAGACACTGACCTATGTATTTGAAGAATTGGTAAGCGCGGGAGTTGCAATCGAAGGTATGATACTCAAAACCAACATGATCGTTCCTGGGAAAGAAAGTGGTGAAAAAGCTACACCCGAGCAGGTAGCGGAGGCCACGCTTCGTGTGTTTGATAAAGTTTTACCGAGTATTTTGCCTGGGCAAGCATTTCTCTCAGGAGGTCAATCTGAGGTTGAGGCAACTGCAAACTTAAACGAGATGAACAAACGTGGCCCACATCCGTGGAAACTCTCCTTCTCCTATGGCCGCGCGCTCCAAGACTCTGCACTTACGACATGGCAAGGCAAGTCAGAAAAAGTAACTGCAGCACAAACTGCGCTGTTGAAGCGAGCCAAAATGAACTCGCTCGCCGCGAAAGGTGAATACGCGGGTGAGTAATCGCAAAACACACTTTTTCTTTCAACCCAGCGCAACAGTCCGATCTATATCACCCTATAGTCGCTTATTGACGGCCGTCCACTATGCGGCTATAGTTTTTCCATGTGCGCAAAACCTCGTAATCGAAACAGAATACGAGGAACGAAACTTGGTTCTAACGAGCGTGACATTCTCAATTCACTGAGTGGTAGTGATCTACTTGTGGGCTTCTTGTGTTCAGCTCGCTCAACGAAAGCCATGTATAGAATTGCGCGTGAGCGAGCACAGGCACGCTATCGCATACGACGTGCGATTGATAGACTCGTTGAGGAGGGGTATATACTACGGCGCGGCGATTCGCTGTCCTTGAGTAAGAAGGGTCGATCCATTCTGGGTGTTGCAACGGTCGCGTTACGAAAGAAAATCGGTACTGAAAAATGGGATAGAAAATGGCGAATCATATCATACGATATTCCAGAGCATATGCGCAGCGTTCGAAATCAAATCCGCTCAATCGTGAAGCGTGCCGGATTTGTCGAGCTCCAACAGAGTACCTGGATCTATCCGCACGAATGTGCTGAGCTTTCGAACATTATTAAAGAGGATACCCGTCTCACGCGTCGCGTCCTCTATGGCGTCCTCGAATCAATTGAAAATGACGAATGGTTGAAACGAATATTTAAACTGTAAAACCCTTCTACAAAATGCGCGTATAGCTGCATAGAAGACGGCCGTCTACTATGCGGCTAAACTTTTCGTAAACATATTCATAGAGAGATGAGCCGATCCGCAGTGCGGATCGGCTCATACTTATAGCGCCTACTTCTTGCGGGCCTTCCTCGGGCCGGGACGAAATCCCTTCCCTGCGTTCATTCGCAAGTGCCGCTCTCGCATCTTCGCCGCACCGGTGAGCGTAGAGGATTTTATCCGCTCCTCTGTCGGCCTTTCGCCGGCACGCTTTCGCACCACAATGACGTCCCTTGTGCTTTTGAATTCCAAGTGTATCTCCTACTTCTTAAGCGTGCTGATGATTTCTTTTCGCGAGAGGCAGCGTTTGAGCTCATCTATATCGTGCTCATTGAGCTTAAAGAAAATCGATTTGGCAGATGATTTACCATCAGGTGCTTGAAAGTCCCAAACAACAAACAAGCCATCTGAGGTCAAATTCGCCTCGATGCGCACATACCGACTCGGTAAATGCACCTCGATAATTTCAGGACTAAGTTGACGCCAATAACGAGCATTCTCTGAAGAGGGCACCTCCGTGATTCCGCATCGCGTACGCAAGTCATCGATAAGGCTTTTCATGCCATTTCCCTTTTCTAAACCTGTACGTTTATACCACGGCACGAGCACCTGTGCACATATAACATATTGAAAGATTAACGGGTCACCACTATTGGTGACCCGCCCCCCATCAAAGGGGTGTGGAGGTATTGAGCTGGGCATCAATTATTGCCCAAAACTCGTGGTGCATGCGGCGGCTTTCAGCTGCAGAGTCTGCTTGCACGGACTCCTGCGACCTTCGTCGCATCTTCGTAATGATGACTTTTACGAAGACAACCTTGCGCGGCCGTTTCCGATCGAGAGCATACACTTTCGTCGGCACCCCCTTCATCATCACATGTCCTCCTGTTGATGTGACTCGTTCTTTATACGCCTCAAAATAGAGACGTCAAACCCTACCCTTCATACTCGAGAGCGCTGCAATACGCTCTTCTACCGGTGGATGTGTCGCAAAAAGCTTTGCTACGAAACGACCCGCCTCGTGCGTGCCAAACGGATTTGAAATAAAGAGGTGCGCGGTGGCGTTGCTGGCCCGCGCCATCGGCGCTTCGTACGAGGATATTTTCTGCAGAGCGGAGGCAAGCCCTTCGGGATAGCGCGTAAGGAGCGCGCCGGAGGCATCTGCGAGAAACTCGCGTCGGCGAGAGATAGCAAGCTGAATAAGTTGCGCTGCGATTGGGGCTAGGATGATAGCAACGATACCTACAACAAGTGCGAGTGGGTTACGGTTTTCGCGATCCCCGCCCCCACCGAAGAAACTCATGCGGATAAAGAGATCGGCGAGCATGGCGATAAAGCCTGCGAGTACAACCGCAACCGTCATCACTAAAATGTCACGATTCCCAATATGTGATAGTTCGTGTGCCAAAACCCCTTCGAGCTCTGTTCTATTAAGGCGCTCGAGAAGTCCTGTTGTGACCGCAACGACGGCATGCTTCGGATCTCGGCCTGCGGCAAAGGCATTCGGTGCAGCATCATCCATGATGTAGACACGAGGCTTAGGAAGTCCTGCGGTGATCGCAAGATTCTCGACGATCCGATGCAGCTCAAGATATTCCTTTGGATCGGCCTCTTGAGAGCCGGTGGATGCCAGCGCCACCTTATCCGAAAACCAATACGCACTCACATTCATAATAAGAGAAAATGCGACTGCAATGTACAGTATGCCGGGGTTATTGAGATACCACGCCATTGCATAGCCGATCGCGATTACAAGGACAAGAAACACGGTCATGAGAAGCCATGTTTTGCGCACATTTTCTGACTGGTGTGTATAGAGGGAGGCCATGCCTTTAGTATGAAATATTTTGTGCAGAGTATCAAGGAAGCGGCGACCCCAGAGGAGTCGCCGCTAGCAACATCACAATCTCATCGTACACCACCTCGTAGATTCTGCTCAAGCGTCGCTATATCTGCGGCAATTGATCCAATGAGGTTGTACGGCGCGGCCTCGTGTGCCGAAATCCAACGATACTCGGTGGCCTCTTTATCGAGTATCACTTCTCCGCTCACATACGGTGCAGCGAAACGCACGACAATGACGGGTACTTTGTCAGAGCGAATGAAGCAGGAACTCCCCAGATATCGAAGATGGCCGATAGTGAGATTCGTCTCCTCCAGAACCTCACGACGCGCAACCACCTCAAGAATGCCGTTCATACCGTCTTGTAACGGGTCCAACAATTGCTCGTAATCCGCGCGCTCCAAACCTCCGCCGGGAGTTTCCCAACGCCCCGGGAAAGGCTCACGATCAGGCCTCCTCTTTTTGATAAGATACAGGTTAAATCGGTGGACAACGCACGTAACTACAACGCGGTGCAAATCGCGAACCGGCACAACTTTAACCATAGATCTCTCCTTTCGAAGTAGGCTGGCGCTATGCTACCATGATGTCGCAATTAACCTTAGCGGGCTTCATTGACGCCTCAAGAGACTAGTGCCATATTTGCCGCAGACATATATGAGAACAGCAAAAGAGGCAGTACATGAATCACAGAGCTCTCGTGACTGCATCACGACGCTTTTCCCAAGCTCTTGCCGTACTGACTATCGCATCACTCGTAGCCATCGCCCTCGATATTCGGTATCAAGCACAGTGCTTTGCTCCGAATATTCACTACGAAGCTGCAACGGAACCACGATTAGGTAAAGAAGCGGTCGGATTCGTAACATTCATTCGGGCACAACGAGGTCCGCCCGAATTCCCCGGTTCACCGTGCGGCGTAGTGTATCAACCTCGCGCGTTTTCGTGGACGTTAGATCCTGAAAAAGTGTCAGGACCACTTCCAAAGATGTCAGGCGAAACCATAGAAATCGCGCATCAATTTGCTCGTTTGTGGGCTCTGCGCGCAGATCCAGAAGTTGTAGGAATTACGCTCGGTCTTACGAAGGATGCGTTCTTCTACAAACGCCACGACTGGAACGAACACGACCCAAATGAAAAACGGATGTCGGAGAGCAACAAGTGGTTTTGGAAAATGTGTCTGGAACCGCTACGGAATGCACAGAACGAGCACGTTCGTATCGGCGCACATGTGTTTTACCGCGCAAAGGGAGGAGTCTGCCCAAAATACGCCCCTCCAACCACGCAACCAAAGAGACCGGAGGTAAAGACAGACGAACAAAAAAGCGGAAAAGGAAAGGATGTACTTGTGCCACCCCTACAACGTGTGCCACCAAAGAATCCTGATACGACGAAGCAGTGACGTGCGCGGGGTATCGGCAAGCAATCAACGCGGCGCTACGAAAGTTGCGCCGCTCACTTTTTTAATAGAGCCATTTAAAAACTCACTTTTACAGGCTGTCGCGCAGCGGCTTCGCTTTCGTCGAGTTTGAAGAATTCGCGGGTTTTGAAGCCAAACGATGAGCCGATGATATTGCTGGGGAATTGTTCGAGTGCGTTCTGCAAATCCTGTACCACCGAATTGTAGAAACGGCGTGCAGCCTGAATTTTATTTTCAGTGTCCGAGAGCTCGCGCTGAAGTTCGATGAAATTCGTGTTGGCCTTCAAATCAGGGTAGCTCTCCGAAAGTGCAAACACACTCTTAAGGGCACCGGTAAGCATATTCTCCGCCTCCGCATGTTCAGAAACTGTCTGCGCCCCCATTGCCTTCGTGCGCGCCTCCGTTACTTTTTGGAGTGTCCCAGCTTCGTGCGCGGCGTAGCCCTTTACGGTCTCGATAAGATTCGGGATCAAATCGTACCGACGCTTCATTTGCACGTCGATATCAGACCACGCCTCTTCAGAGCGATTCGTAAGAGAGACAAGGCGGTTATAAGAGAACACAATCCAGAGAATAATGACGGCAGCAATGCCGAGCACAATATAGAGAATATTCATATGCAGATACTATAGCATGAACACAAAGAAAACCGCGGACACATTCGTGTCCGCGATAAGTCTAATTAATTACAGCGAGCCCCTTTATGAGGTCGCCCTCGGGAAGTTAAAGATGCGCTCCTTCTCGTACGCGGCGACGATATCCCGTGTAGGAACAATCGCCATGACATCGCATGTAACACGCGGGTCGATCTCTCGCCGCAAAACACTTGCGGCTTCGCGTTGTGCATTTCTTAGTGCAAGGAAGTCAGGATCAATCAGGTGAGCATGCTGAGTAAGATCAACCCTGCTTGTTCCCTGCATGATGCCTGCACACACGGTGCGGCCATTTATTACAGCGTACGCGGGGCCGCTTGAGCTTGCGAAAGTGAAGGTGCGATGTGCATCCTCTACGAGAAGATCCTCAGACGATATCCTCATGACCAAGCGTCCAGATGCAAAGCGCATATGAGCGGGGGATTCATCGAGTTTAGACTTGCGTTGATTATTCAGAGCGTCGCTTTCTTCGATTCCAAGCGCAAGAGAAGGGATCGTTTTTAATTGCCGAGACGTATGTACATCGGTAACGATTGCTTCTCCCATAAGAGTTGGAAGCGCTTCAGCCCTGAGGTCAACGGCATCCGCCTCGCTTAGTCCAAGATTTCGAATATCCGTCTCATCGAGCTTAAGGAAGACGACATCAATCTCTCGCCCGAGCTGAGCCGCCTTTTCTCTCTCTGCCTTATCGGGGAGGATGGTCGCGGCAGCATGTGCATTCGTCACCAGCACGTACTGCCCATCGATCTGTGCAAAAAGCGATTGCGAAGCATAGACATCACGTGCAAAGAGTGCCTCACCTTTGTCCTGCTTTACGCGTGGCATGTATGCAACGAATCTTGACTGCAGGTCTCGGGTGAGACAAACGGTTGTTTTAGCACTTCGCTCGCGTACCGCTTTTTGAGATTGCTCCGACAGATTATGGATTGTACTTGCCGGATGCATCGCAAGGAGCTTGATGAGCTCAGTGTAATCACTCGCAACTCGCCTTTCGCGCAATATTTGGCGAAACTGAAGTAGCGTCATTTTGGGTGCGGCAGGTGTCTTCTCCAAAGCACCCGCAAAGGCTTTTGGGAGTGCGCCGGGCGCAAACGCAGACGCCGCTACAGCAGCAAGCGCGCTACGTAGCATTTTCCGCCGATCGAGATCAGCTGGTTTTTCGTGAGCCATGGGTATGGTTCCCTTATTATCTGGAGTTATCCGTTCTGCCATAGATCATTCCATGCTCTCTCTACAAGCGCAAGTGTCCCTTTTCTCAGTATCATACACCAATGAAGATACGCGGAAGTTACCATGTCGATTTCCAGGGCTGACAATTCTGCGCTGATTGCATGCAAAGACAGCGCGTAAATGAATCCATGTTCTGATACGTCGTACACTCAGGCCCTGTTGGTTCGTTATTCGGAATAGCGTTGGTGTATGGTACACCCGCTGCTCCTGTTGAAACTCCAACCGACTGCCCTGCTGAATTACCACCCCGAGTTTGCCCCACAGCACCCGAGGCACTGCCCGTTGTATTCCATGAACTCGCGGGAACACCAGGGACATTGAGTGGTATCGCGCCTTCAGTATCACCTTTCACCTTCACCACTGTTTTTGCAGACGAGACGATTCCTGGAGTTGTTGATTCACAGACGATGCCAAACTCCGTCGAGCGATCGAGAGCTGGCGTTGTTGTTGAGCTATCACTTTTTACTTCACCGCGGCGCGTGTCACCTGGCCCAAAGAGTACGCAACGCTTCGTATCGACGCTCGACCACGAGAGTAGTGCGGTCTTCCCTTTTTCAACTTCTCGAGGACTCGAAACAATTGATACCGTGGTCTTGTTTGAAGTTCCCGTGTCGTTTTTCGTTGACGCCGAGTCGGTCGCAGAAGGACTTGGTGTTGGTGATGCAAAGTATTTCGCAAGGCCTGCAAGAAGCGCAGGAAGAATTCCCATCAAGGAACCAAAACCACCAGCTCCACCCAGGCCGCTCTTTGTGGTACTTTCTTTGGTAGCAGCACCGCTCGACCCGCCACTTCCCGTTGAACCACCCGCCGCTCCTCCTCTACCGGGTGGATTTTGCGGAGGTGTTTGTGGAGGCGTCTCTTGCGTTACGCCGCCGCCTGTGGGAGTAGCTTTTTCGCTCTCCGGTGTCTGCACGACAACTCCCGGTGTTGCAGGTGCTTGAGGTAACACCGGAGGAGGTGCTGGTAATTGCGCGGTGAGTCCTTTCAAGTCTGCTCTCGCTTTTTCTAAAGCCTTCTCATCTGCCTTGGCCTTTGCTGCTTGAGCCTCTTGAATCGCTTTTTCTTCCTGAGCACTCCTTGCGCGAGCGGCTGCTTCCGCCTGATTCTCTTGATCGCGAGCCGCAAGAGCACGCATTTTTTCAGCCGCTTCAGCTTCTGCTTTTCGCGCATCTTGAATCGCTTTTTCTTCGGCGGCGCGTCGTCGTTCTTGCGCTGCTTGAGCGCTTGCCTGCGGATCAGTCGTACCCCCGGATATAAGCACACTACCTCCTGTTGGTATGATCTTACTAAGCGCTGTCGTGTCCAAATTTTCGCCGTTGGAAACGAGACTCGTTCCAGGCTGTTGATTTGTAGAGGTTAATTTCGAAGATTGCCCACCCGAACCACCCGCTTCCCCTTCTTTGTTGGTCAAAGCCGCATTGTTCAATATATCTAATCCGATGAGCGTGCATACAGAGGGAGTCCTTGAGCAGACTGCATCTTTACTCGCTGCAAGCGTACCAGCAATGATGAGCATGCCACCCACTATCCAGCCTCGACCGCCGTCGTCGCCTGAAGGCGGAGGTGGTACAACAACCTGCAGTGGGAGCGAAAGTGCAGCACGAACTTCAGCATCAAGCACATCGCGATCAGTAAGCTCCACTAGCACCTCAGGTGTTTGCTGTTGCGATTGCGCAATTTCGGTAACCTCGCTCACAGCCGCAAATCGCGCATTGCGCTCTTTTGCACCAAGGCCGAAGAAGCGCGCAAGTGCGAAAGTCGAATTGTAGTCTGCGAGCCACGCCAGTACCGCTTGCCCGAGCGCTGTCGATTCAAGCTCTGCAGCGCGGAGCATGAGTGAAAGACGGACCATTTCTTTGTAGAGCGGTGTATGTAAATCGGATACATGACTTTGTGCATACAAGAGTGCCATTGCGCTATCACGTACTTCTCCCCCTTGTACGTCGAGCGCTGCTGCAGTCAACGCTTCAGAAGCCGGCACATCTGAGGTTGATACTTCTGTCTTCGGCGCTTCAGTAGTCGACGTTTCTGTAACCGGCGTTTCTGCCTTTGCGGCGATGGTACCGAGCACGCTCGCAGCATGGCGCTGTATTTCTGATTTGGTCAATTCAATTGCCGAGAAATATGAAGCGTTACGCCTTGAGGAGCCCACACCGAGCACTATGAGAGGACGCGCTGTTGCTTCATAGTCGGCGATCCAGCGCTCGGCTGCCACGCCGATAGGTGTATCCAAGAGATTCTCAGCACGCAAAAGATCACGCCTCTTTACCATGTCCGCATAACGCATACGACCCAAGAAGAATCCCGAGCCAGTTCCAACAGAAAGCGATGCATTATATTTCACAAAATCATAGCCGTCTTCAGTCGGCACTACGTCAGGAGTTGGCATGTGAGTACGTGCCGCCTCGGCGAGAGCTTCGCCGACAGCGGGATTAGATGCGACCTCAGCAAAAAGCGACGGATTTGATGCGGCAAGATCGGCGACGGATGCTTCTTGCGCTGAAGTAACCGCTCCCGTCTCGGCAAGTTTCAAAAGCACGAGCGCTTCTCCTGCGGCAACAGATTCAGGAGATACGGGCGCTAAAATCTTTCCCTCAACGACACCCCTCGAGAAAACGTGCGCGTACGACTCTGCGCCGCCGATAGGTAGCTCAGCAGTTCGAACAAATTCCGTAGCGTCTCGTAAATCAAATGCAACGGGTCCCGCTGGCTCTTCAAGTGGAGGATAGAGAGACGGAATTACATCCTCGCCTTCTTCAAACACAAAGTCATTGTCTACATTTCGTGAACTTAACTTGTTTGCAATATTGCTCAGTAGTCGCCCACCAAGGAAACCTAAACCACTCAGAAGCGCAAAGAATCCCGCATAAGTCAAAAGGGCTTGCGCTTGCGCGTTTATAGATTCCCAGAATGATACAGGTGCTTCTGCAGAGGCCAGTTCTTCTTCTACGATCGACACCTCTTCTGCGGCAGGTCGATCGTCAGGCGCGGCGGGAAGTGCACCCCCTGCATCCTCCGGCGATGAAGGCGCGCGTGCAATCGGGCCAGATGGAGTGTCTTTGGGAGCTTCGGTCGGCGCTGCAGGAGGCGTCGGAGCAGGTGGTTCAGTCGATGGGTCTTGCGACACGGGAGTCTGGGGGCCGGCTTGCGGCGCTGCTGAGGCCGTTGCGACACGCGCTGCTTCGCTGGCTTTTAAGTCTGCAACGTTTTTCCGTACCAGCCCTACCTCTCCGACTAAATTTGATACCTCTTTTTTAGCAGCTGCAATTCTCGCTACTGTGTTTTTCTGTTCCGCCACAAGCTCTTTTTCCAGAATTGATAGAAGCGTATTCACTCGATTCGATACACCTTTTCCTCTTTCGACTGCGCGTTTCGCTGAATCTATCGTCGGATTGGAAAGTGCCTGTAACTCCGCAGTAAAACGTTTAAGTTCAGCGGGAAGACCGGTGAGAGTTTTCTCGACGCTCACTGAGACATTTCGCGGTCTCATTGCCGCTTGCGACAATATCTCAATCACACCCGCAAGCGCGGAGACGGATTCCACGCCTTGAACAATTATTTCGTTTTCATCCTTGGTTGGATATCGAGGCACCGCAAGTGCGGCTCGAGTCACGTCGATTGCATTGCCAGATCGAGCAAGCAATACTCGTGCTCTTTTTATTTGCTGTCCCACTAAATCCCTATCAACCCTCTCTTTCTCGATCGTTTCCAACTGCGCTCGTGCTCTTTTCAGGTTATCCAGCGCGACCGCTAACTTTGATGCTGCATCATCGACACCTCGCGCTTGTGCCGGCGGTGCTGGGGGAGGAGTTGGCGCGGCTAGAGCAGCTCCCGCTTGTGGCTCTTGGGAAGTCGCACCAACTATTTCAGTCGTACGTCCTGCTTTGAGCTTCGCAATCTCGCCCTGTAATTTTTCCAACTCCTCCTGAAGTGCAATCTCTGTTCGCGTCTTCGGCGTGCTTGCATCTCGCAGTGCTTTAGTAACTTGATCAATCATCTCGAACTGGCGGGGGATCTGCGCTATGCGTATTTCTTTTATTTGTATCGCGCGCTCAGCAGGAGGCAGACTTGGATCTATCTCTCTCTGCGCGCGCCGCATATCTCCTGTTTCCCGATTAATCACCATTTGAGCTGCACCTGCAGCAAGTTTTTCCAGATTTGCAGCCAATCGCGCATGATCAATCTTTACAGTAGCCGCGTCTGGAATTGCAGGGGGAGTCGCTCGTGCAATTCGTCCGTACGCAGCAGTCGCTTGTCGGACGTTTTTGTAACCATCAGCAACAACAGTGACTGATGCGTGAGGCACTTTTGCGTTTTCAAAGGCGGCACGTCGATCAGCAACCGTACCGCTATGCTCTACCGCATAGAGCGGGACGGCCGGTGGCAAAGCTGCATAACGCCCAGCTTCGCCATACTGCGCCGCTTGTTCGGCAATAACCACATCTTGTGAAGTCAAAAGTCCATACATTTTTGCCAATGCTCCAGTACCGAGCGCGTTTGCCACCGAATGCGGATTCTTCAGAATAAGACCTACTTTGTACTCATGTGCAACCTGAGCCATCTCTCCTACAATGTCGGCCATTCTAAGAGGAGTAAGACCGCTGGCAGTTCGGCATGTAGTATCTTCAAAACATCCAAATATGTTGTCGTATCCGATCGCATCAACAAGTGCGAGTTTGCCGTTCGATTGCATTTGACCTAAGTATTGTGCAAACCGCTCCTTTTGATACGCAACACCGCGCGCATCCATTGGATAGTGTCCTTCTTTTGGATAACCCTTAAGAGGATAGGTAAAGACAAGTTTTTTGTTTACAACCGAACTCCATGGATTTGTCTCACCAGGTTGGTTCGCTGCACCGTTAAAGTAAGCAAGCACTGAAATTCCCCGCTCTTTGAGCGCGCGAATCACTTCTAGCGATGTTGTCGTTGGGTCAATTTTTACAACCTTAATACCCTGCGCAACGAGCGCATCAACATCGGCGAGGGTAACTGAGCGACCAATCAGATACGCCCACGGCTGAATTGGAACACTTGTCTCCTGCACCACTACTTTTTGAGTTGGCTTCTCGTCAATTCTAATCGCGGTCGGCGAGCTCTTCGGAAGAACTGGCCGAGCAGGTTCGCTAACCGATCGCGTAACAGGTGGAGTTTCCGCTAGAGGCGCTATTGGCGCAGCTGAGACTGGCGTTTGCGGCGGAGCCTCAGGAGGAGCCTCCGCAAGAACAATCGGGGGTAGCTGGCTGATTTGCAAGGCGACCTGCGTACCCGTAAGGTTGATACCACGCTTGTCGCCCTCCGCTTTTAAGTGTGCAGTTTGTTTTGAAGGATCGAGCTCCGCTTTAAGCGCTTCAATTTCCTCAATGGTGCTAGCTTGCGACGATCGCGTCTGAATATTTGCGCGATACTCATTGATAACCCTCGCAGCAACTTGCTCCGCCTCAGCCGCACGCTTTGCACTTTCAGCGGCTAGCTTTTGTTCATCAGCAACCCGCTTCTCCTCTGCCAACTGCGCGGGGGTTTTGGGCGGAAGTCGCTGTCCGATGGTTGCTCTTGAAGAAGTGAGCTCTGCAATCCGAGCACCGATTCGATTGCGAGCTAACAGTAATTCCTGTGATGAGGGACTTGTCCCAAGATCAGGACGCCCAGCTATATTTTTTGCTGCTGCTGATAAAAATCTAAGATATGTTTTTGGTGCTGTATTCTCATCATATCCGAGCATAGCAAGACGAGCTGCAATATCGACATTTGTTATTGAAGCATCAGCAGTCGTTATGTTACGAACAAATTGCGCCGCAAACTCTTCACCAGTTTGTTGCGCACGACTTTCACGCTCGCTAGCAAAAGTTGTAAGTGGCCCCGCTTCTCCGCCTCGATGCTGCTGAATACGAATGTTCGGATTCCATTCGCGAGCTGCATCTGCCATGACGAGCCCTCCAAGCACCTGACCCAGATCCGGTATGCCCCCCATTTCTATTAACGTCTCCACGCCTATGCCGTTTTCGTGCAAATCCCGTGCGTGATTGTAGTATTCATCAAACGGTGCAAGTATTCCTATACGAACAATTCTTTCACCTGTGGGCGTTACCTGAAGTTTGTCTAAGTAAGCTGACACATGGACTGTACTTGCTCGTCCACCATTGGCCTGAGACTCGATTGCATTCGCAAAGCCTCCATTATGCCCAGTACTATAGTCATGGTAAATAATCTGATCTCGCTTCGTTAAAGGGCGTGGTTTATTAAACGAATATCTATTAGTCCACACTTCATTGAAGTACCAAAGCTGCACTATGTATTCACGACCGTTAAACAATATTTTCTTCTCGGTATACGGTATTTCAAATTGATAGCCCCCTGAGCGACTACCAACCACCTTCGCACCTAGACTAGGCAGTACTGATTCGGCCCTTCCTGCCGTAACAGGCATTAAGCCAATTTTTCTTTCTGATTCCGGAAATATAGGGACCCCTCCCTGACTGAGCCGCACACCGCTTCTACAGTAAGAAGCATCTCCACACGTACCAAGCTCCAGTGTCTTCTCAAGAGCCGTATTCTTCAACTCTTGACTGATGCTAACTTGCTGGATCTGGTTTCTTTTTGGAGCACTGATAGCGACTCTCGTTGCCTCAAGTGCTTCTTTTATTCCCTGCGTAATGCTGCGTTTTGCAAGATTTGCATTGTCCGATTTCGCTGAATCCGGGGGATCAGACAAAGGTGGTACTAGTGCTTCTGTAGAACCAAGTCTCTCACGTACTCTTTCTGCAATTTGTGCAGAGGGCAATCTTGAGTCAGCTACCTTTCCTTGCTCAGGAGCGACGACACCGTTCCGTTCCGCCCATGCCACTGCCGCTTTATTACCCAAGGCGAGCTCAATTGCACCTTGAACTTGTGCCTCCGTATATGGGAATCCTGTTAGAAATCCATTCTCAGGACCAGCCTGTAGCTTCATGAATTTTATCTGCGCGTCAATATTATCCATGCTATCAGATGGCTTTAATCCGATCTCCGTTAGCCTTTGAAGATACGTGCCAGATGCGTAGCGCGCGCTGCCAACCCATTTGCGAGAGAATTGATCGAGGTTCAACCCTTGGTATTCTCGAGAATTTGCTTTTGCGATCCAGACTGCCATCGCCTGCTCTGCTGAAGCGAAGTTACACATCAGACGCTGTCCGCCGACATCAAACCCTTCTACGGGTTGTAAACCGT
>CAYMRY010000010.1:0-21707 GCA_964393065.1 uncultured Candidatus Saccharibacteria bacterium | reverse complement strand
GGGAAGAACCACGTGAGAATGTTCGTGTTGAAAGATCGGCCGAAGGGGTAATAGCGCGAGACGAATCGCGTCAGAGTGACTCCGAAGCAAAAAAATCTCCGCAACCGTTTATGCCGTCGCAGCCTCGTGATACTGGACGCCGCGCGGAAACCGCTGCCGCGGGGCCGGAGCGATCAGACCTCCAAGACGCAATTCAGGCGGCTCGGGTCAGTGGAATTGCAGGCGGTCGCACACCGCTTGAGGTATTGCGCGAGAAAAGAATGCGCAAGGGTGCGGGTTCCGAATCGTCGGCACCGCGAGACGCGACTAGCATTCCTCAAAAAGACTCACGGAGTGGGGAGGATGTCGCTCATAGTCGAAATAGCGATGATGCGCGCGAGACGCCGCGAAAAAGCGAATCACAAAGCACGATAAATAGGGAATCAAAGCTTTCCGAAGAGAATGCAGTGAGGACTGAAATTTCTACCGATGATTTACGGAAAATTCTCAATGGCTAAGATACCCCTACTTCTTATACTGGGAACGCTCTTCGTACCATCCTCGCTATTTGCGCAGGTGGTGATTACGGAAATTATGTACGATCTTCCTGGGGGGAGCGATACAGGACGTGAGTGGATTGAGGTGCGCAATCGGGGTTTAGAGACTGTTCCACTCGCTTCGTATGTACTTCTTGATAGTGGCGCGCGACATTCTTTGAGGAGTGTCCGTGGGGAGGCGGTGTTATTGCCCGGTGATTATGCCGTGATTGCAAGCGATGCAACACTTTTCCTCCAAGATTGGCCGCAGTACACGGGGCAGCTCTTCGACAGTGCATTCGCATTAAGTAACGACGGCGAGGAAATAGGAATCATAAATAGTGGAGAAATTCAGGTTGATGCGGTGCGGTACGCGCAGGTAAGTGGAAACGGCACCGGAGACTCTTTACAGCGCAGTGATACCAACGTGTTTTATCCCGGTATTCCAACGCCAGGTAGTGGGATTCCGCAGGATGGCTTGCGTATGAGCGAAACACTCGATGAGGGGAGTCAGCGCGCAAAGTCAAAGCAGGTAGAGGTATCCTCGCCTACGCCCATTGTAGGGGACATCGTAGCAGTGGAAGAGCGGGAGCTGCTTCCTGAAATCCCTGCTCAAAAGTCGACGCTCTGGTGGTGGCTTGCACCTCTTTGTATTGCCGGAATTGCCACGACTGGTGTTGTCTTTGCTCGGCACGCTCAAAAGAGCGAGTGGCAGATTATTGATGATTCGGAGGAACTGAGCTAGGCTTCAGGGCATGAAAGGGAAGTTAACTCTTGTAACGGGAGGCGCTGGCTTTGTCGGCTCTAATTTGGTGAAGCGCCTTCTTGAAGAGGGTGCGCGCGTTATCGTCCTCGATAATCATTTTGCGGGTGAGGGGGCACACATACCCGGCGCTGAGTATCGTGTTGGGCACACAAAGGACATTGCCGCTCTCGTGAGTGAAACGCCTGACATTATTTTTCATCTCGGAGAGTACGCGCGTGTCGAGAAGAGTTTTGAAGATGTCGCAAAAGTGTGGGATTTAAACGTGACGGGTACCTTCGGCGTTCTTGAGTTTTGGCGAGCAAAGAAGTGCAAGCTTGTCTACGCCGGTTCTTCGACTAAATTTAGCGACGGGGGACTCGGGCGCGACCAATCACCCTACGCATGGACGAAAGCCGCAAATACGGAACTCGTCCGCAATTATGGTACGTGGTTTTCGCTTCCGTACGCAATCACCTATTTTTACAATGTGTACGGACCTGGTGAGCGTGCAGGTTCTCTTGGTACCTTGATCGAAATATTCAAACAAAAATATCTGAGTGGCGAAAAGCTCGGTGTTGTATCTCCCGGTACCCAGCGTCGTAATTTCACGCACGTGGATGATATTGTCGATGGGCTTATGCTTGTCGGCGAGAGGGGCGAGGGTGATGATTTTGGTCTCGGAAGTGAAAAGGATTATTCAGTACTTGAAATTGCAGAGATGTTTGGGGCTCCTATTGAAATGCTTCCCGAGCGGCAGGGGAATCGCATGGCGGGAGTCGTTGATACCTCGAAAGCATCTGCGCTTGGCTGGAGTGCAAAGCGGGACATTCATGACTATATTCGCGCCATAACGCAGGCATCATAGTACGTTGCATCGTACGTGCTTCTCATGCATAGTGCCTAGAGTTGCAGCGAAAGGAGGGCGTTATGCCTGTCTACAAGCAAGCGAATCTACCGAAGGGTATTCGACTTTCGGATGAGGAGTACCATCGTGGGCTCTTGAAATTCGTCAAGTATTGCCACGATGTTGTTGTTCTCGATTCAGATGGACTGCTTTATCTTGGCGAGCGTCGATCAAATAAGACACCATCGGGGCCGTGGTTTATCGGCGGTCAAGTAAGTATCTTTCGAGATATTAATGAATCGCTCGCTGAGCTATTCAGGCGAGAAACCGGGCTTGTGATCGATCCGGGGCGGTTTAACCATGAGTGGTTCAACCGCTACATGTTTGACGGTAGCGACGGCGGCGTTCCTCATGATGCCGTGTGCGAGATATTCACGCTGCTTCTCACGCGTGAGGAACTTTCACGTGTGTCACTTGATCCAACGGAATACGTGCAATCGAAGCTGGCTCCCTATGATGCGGTCGAAATTGCTGCGATTGCGAATCCACTTACTCGGAAAATATTTGCCGATTTGTGGGAATTGATCAATACCTGACCTCAGCCCGCAGCGCTTTTTGCGCCGCGGGCAATTCTATTGCTCATGCTTGGAATCAGTGCCACTATAGCTTTCATGGAACGCAAGAAAGTCCTCATTTTTTCGCTCGCGTACTTCCCAAAACATGTGGGTGGTGCCGAGGTCTCGGTGAAGGAAATTACTGATCGCATACCGGATATTGAATTCCACATGGTAACGAATCGCTTTGATTCGACGCTGCCGCGCGTTGAAAAGGTGGGGAATGTGCTCGTACACCGAATCGGTCTCACGGCGCATAACCCTACGATGGCGGATTTGAAGAAATTCCCCCTACATCTCAATAAGATTCTTTTTCAATTTCTCGCGGTTATCAAAGCGCAGCTTCTCCACCGAACATACGCGTACGACGCTATCTGGGCGCTCACCGCACATTCAAGTGGTGTCCCCGCGGCGCTCTTTAAGATGCTCAATCCTGAGGTGAACTATGTTCTCAATTTACAGGAAGGAGATCCACCCGAGTATGTCGAAAAGAAAATGCGACCATTGTGGCCGCTTTTTAAGCGTGCATTTACTTCAGCCGACGTTGTCCAACCACTTTCTAATTTTCTCGCTGCCTGGGCGAGACGCATGGGCGCAAAGGGATCGATTGAAATAATTCCGAATGCGGTCAATAATGCGCAGTTTTCTCAACCGTTTCCCGAAGAGAGGATTGTGCAAAAGAGGATTGATATCGGAAAAAATATGGGCGAGGTCTATCTCGTTACAACGTCGCGGCTGGTGAAAAAGAATGCCATCGACGATGTGATACGTGCGCTGCCACTCATTCCCCTGAATGTACATTTTCTCATCTGCGGTGTTGGACCCGATGAAGTAATGCTAAAAAAAATGTGCGCGAATCTTGGGGTCGAGAGCCGCGTGCATTTCATGGGAGAGTGTCCGCACGCAGAGATGCCGCTTCTCCTCAGGGCATGTGATATTTTCATTCGTCCGAGTCGCTCCGAGGGTTTTGGCGCGTCATTTGTTGAGGCGATGGCAGCCGGGCTTCCGGTCATCGCGACGCAAGAGGGAGGTATCGCTGATTTCCTTTTTGACGAGAAGCGAAATCCAGAGCAACCGATTACTGGCTTTGCCGTCGATCGAGACTCGCCGCAACAGATAGCGGAGGCCGTGAAAGCTATCATGGCGCATCCGGAAAAAGTCCGTGCAGTCACCGCAACCGCACAAGCGATGGTCGCTGAAAAATACGACTGGGATCACATCGCTAAAATGATGCGCACCCGTGTATTTGAGAGACTTTTCAGAGCATAGTTTTTCCTTGCAGTTGCGCTCATTTGGGTGTTGAATTTCAGCGGTGCGAGATGATCCCGTTTGGAGGTCGCTATGTCGCTGAGACTCGTCAAAATTGGTGTTGATCAATCGATCAATATCGGCAAGACAGTGCAAAAAGCCGAGCAAGATCACCCATGGGTGAATCCGTGGTTGTGGTGGTGTGGTCCTGCACAGATGTGTTTGGGGGCTGCGCTCATTCTTGAATTCCGTTATCCGGAGGTACTATCGAAGCTAGGCGGCAAGTAATCTCCTACGGCTCACGACTCTTTTAAAAAGGGCGCCTCAAGCGCCCTTTCGCTATGCACAGCATTTTCTTGCATTTCGCCGCTGCGAAGGTTAGTGTGCGGGCAGTTGGCAGTGACTCAAGAAAGGATTAACCGATGCGGCGACCTACGTTTCTCGAGCTGATCGCACATGCCAATGTCGTAATCACGAGTGCCCGCGCTCGGATCGCTACGCAAGGAGGTCTCGCTTTTTTCATACCCACCCTCGAGCCCCCACGAAGCTAGCGTCTGACGCAGGCTCTTTTGAGCTACACAACAAGAAGGGGCGCACCGATTGCGCCCCTTTTCCTATGGTGCACATGCTCTCAGTGCGCTACAGTTTCTCTATGAAAGTCGTCATGGCATCGCCCTTCTATCCACCAGAAAGTGGCATCCTTGCCACCTATGCGCATGGGCTCGAAGGCGCGTTTCGTCGCAAGGGATATGACGTCCGGGTAGTTTCGTTTGGATCGCTCCACCGCCTACCGGGTGGTCTCAGGCACCTCGTGTACTTTTTCAAACTACTTTTCGCGGCACGCGCCGCTGATCTCGTGCTGTCCCTCGATACGTGGAGCGTCGGCGTGCCGGCGTATGGAGCATCGCTTCTTCTGCGCAAAAAGCTTATGTTCCGCATCGGCGGCGATTTTTTATGGGAGCACTACGTGGAGAGAACACACGAGCGAGTCTTACTCTCCGAGCTGTACGAAGAAGAGCGTCGGTACTCACTGAAAGAGCGACTTATATTTTTCTTCACCAAGCGCATGCTTGCTTTTGCGCGCACGTCTTTTTTCAATACGCATTTCCAAAAAGAGATTTGGGAAAGAGCTTATGAGTTACCGAAAGCGAAAAGTGCAATCCTTGAAAATTATTATCCCGAAAAAGAAGTGTCCGCCGCACCTCGCGAACATGTCTTTGTGAGCGCACACAGAGGAACCTGGTACAAGAATGCGGGAATGCTGGAAAAAGCGTTTAAAAATGTGCACGAGCGCAATCGCGATATTGTGCTCGATAC
The DNA here is from genome assembly GCA_964393065.1 of uncultured Candidatus Saccharibacteria bacterium. Lineage (GTDB taxonomy): Bacteria > Patescibacteriota > Minisyncoccia > Phycocordibacterales > UBA2100 > UBA10103. Next base: position 16,424 of record CAYMRY010000010.1, on the reverse strand, counting down.
AGAGCGCCTTCCGCATGCACAACAGCTCGAGCGACTCTCAAAAGCGTATGCAGTGATCATTCCTTCGATTTCTGAAGTGGGCTCAAATACCGCTATCGAAGCTGTTTCGCGTGGACGCCCATTTATTATTACCGCGGATACCGGCACGGGAGAGCGGCTCGATGAATGCGGGCTCTTTGTCGATACGCGCTCAGAAAAGGCGCTTGAACATGCGCTCGAAGAAATACTCAATCCTGTGACGTACCACGCCCTCCTCGAGGGGATTCGGCGATTCAACTTTACGCATACGTGGGATGAGATGGCGGAAGAGATTCTTGCACGCGTATGACCAACATTCTCTCAATCGGTACGGATGCAAGCATTCTCGACTTCAACTCGGAGAGTGCGAAACGACAAATCGCCTACGGCGCAAAATTTGATGAGTGGAATGTAATTGTCTGTACCGGAAACGTGGTGAGAAATGCGCGCGTGCCACTTGCTGCGGGAATTCATGTCTACGCCACCCGCTCACGCAGTCGACTGTGGTACGGATTTGATGCGATTCGGATCGCGCGAACTCTTTCAAAACCGGATGTGGTATCAGTACAAGATCCGTTTGAAACGGGGCTCGCAGGGTGGGTCATCGCGATACTTTTTCGCGCGCCCCTCCATGTGCAAGTGCACACCGATTTTCTCTCGCCGGAATATCGCGGATCTCTCAACTTCATTCGCCGTGTCATTGCGCGTTTTGTTCTTGGGCGCGCGACGCGCGTGCGCGTGGTCTCGTATCGCATTCAGGAGAGTATCGAAACAGCACATCTCACTCGTGCACCGATTACGGTGTTGCCTATATTTGTCGATACTACGAAACTGAGGGATGTTCATGCGGGTATTCTCGCGGGACGGTTCTCGAAATTTTCTAAACGACTTCTGGTGGTCGCGCGGCTTGAGAGAGAAAAGAATATCTCGCTCGCGATCGAGAGTTTCGCCACAGTTTCGCCGCACGATGCGTGTCTCATTATTGTGGGAGATGGGAGCGAGCGCCATGCGCTCGAATTACTGGCAGCGAAACTCGGCGTCGCCTCACGTGTCTCATTCGAAGGTACAACCGACTCAGTACCGTATTACGCGCTCGCCGATCTCGTGCTCGTCCCGTCACTTTTTGAAGGGTACGGCCGCGTCATTGTTGAAGCTCTTGCCGCAGGAAAGCCCGTCCTTTCAACCGATGTCGGTATCGCGCGCGAAGCGGGTGCAATCGTCACCGATCTCGTTCATTTCGCCACGGCTCTCATGGAGTGGTTTGAAAACGGTCCCGAAATCGGCACCCTCCAACACTACCCCTATCGCTCCTTCGAGGAATACGTTCATGCGTATGTTGAGGATATTCAATCTGTTGCCAAGAGCTCATAGGCTTGCCCAGCTGAGCGTGAACTGACATACTTCTTCAATGGAAGAGAATAAGCCAACAATCGGCTTTATTGGCCAAGGATTTATCGGCAAAAACTATGCTGATGACTTTGAGCGCCGTGGTTACAGTGTCGTGCGCTATGCGCTTGAAGAGCCATACAAGAATAATCTGCCTTTATTGAAGGATTGCTCCATCGTCTTTATTGCGGTGCCGACGCCGACGACGCCGACTGGCTTTGACTACGGGATCGTCAAAAAAGTCATTGAGCACGTGCCGCAGGCCGCGATCGCGGTTATTAAATCGACACTCGCGTGTGGGACGACGGAGACTCTGCAAGACGCGTATCCTGATCGTATCGTGCTTCACTCACCGGAATTCCTCCGCGAAGTGACCGCAGCGCACGATGCCGCGAATCCTGAGCGCAACATCATCGGCATTCCGCGTGACACCGATTCGCATCGTGCGGCAGCAAAGAAAGTACTCGACGTCTTACCGAAAGCACCGTACGAACTGGTGTGTACTTCCCGCGAGGCCGAGTACATTAAAGTAGCAGGGAACGCATATCTCTATTTCAAAGTACTCTTTGCTAATCTCATGTACGACGCGACGACTCGCGAAGGCTGTAATTGGGAAATCATTCGCCAGGCGCTCGGAGCGGACTCGCGCATCGGCCCGTCGCATCTTGGTGTTGTGCATCAAAGCGGTCACCCAGGCGCAAAACCAGGTCGCGGCGCAGGAGGACACTGTCTCATCAAAGACTTCGCGGCGCTGCGCATGCAGTACGAAAAAGTGTTCCCCGATGATGCGGCGGGAGTGGCGGTGTTCCGTGCGCTCGAATGTAAAAACGTGCAGCTTCTTCTTGAAAGCGAAAAGGATCTGGAACTCCTCAAAGGTGTCTATGGAGAAAATCCAAAAAACGTGTGTGCATCATGAGAGTATTGATGTGCACACAAGCAGTCGACGTGAATGATCCTGTGTTGGGTTTTTTTGTGCGCTGGATTGAAGAGATTGCAAAGAGAAGCGAGCACGTCCTCGTCGTATGCCTGCGCAAGGGGGCGTATTCTCTGCCTGAACACGTGGAGGTGATTGCGCTCGGGGAAGCACACCGCGTAGTTCGCGGATTTGAAATGTGCAGTATCGCATGGGGGAGACGCGGCGAGTATGACGCGATTTTTGTTCATATGAATCCCGAGTACCTTATCGCTGCGGGTTGGCTGTGGCGACTCCTTGGGAAGCGGACGGTGCTTTGGTACACCCACAAAAGTGTGAATCTGCGATTGCGCATTGCGGCTTTTTTTGCCAACCAGGTTCTCACGGCATCGAAAGAAAGTTTCCGACTTTCATCGAGCAAGGTGCAGGTTGTCGGGCATGGTATTGATACTGATTTCTTTACGCCGGATACTTCGCACCATCGCAGCGAAACTCTGCTCTCCGTGGGGCGGCTTTCTGAAAGTAAGCGGCACGATATCGTTATTCGTGCGGCCGCCCTAGCAAAAAGACCTCTGCGCATCATCGGCGATGGCCCCGAGAAAAAAGCGTTGAACGAACTTGCCGAGTCGCTGCACGCCGATGTTACCTTTGTGGGTGGCCTCACACAGGAACAAGTACGCGAGGAATATCACAAGGCCGCGTACTTACTTCACACGAGCGAGACGGGAAGTTTGGATAAAGTAGTTTTGGAAGCGCTCGCAAGCGGGCTTACCGTCATCACCACAAGCAAGGTCTTTCGCGATTTTCCCGTCACGCGGGTTGCGGATACGCCGGAGGCGATTGTTGCGGCGCTCCATGATGTGCGTGAAAATCCTGATCGCGCGCAGGTCATACAAGAAGGTCATTCGCTCACGAGCCTGATTCCGAAAATTATGCAATCATTAAGGGGATAAATTCGAAGCTCGAAGCACGAATTTCGAAACAAATTACAATTATGAAAAATTTCAAAAAAGCAGAAAACGAAATTCAGGAATCCTGTTTGGTATTTAAAATTTGGAATTTTGATATTGTTTCGAATTTCGAATTTCGAAATTCAAGCTTTTCTTTTCAGGTATGAACGATTTTTTCCACACTTTGAAGCACCTCTACGGCGGACAGACGATGCTGCGCATCCTCATGAACCGTGCGATGCGCAATGAAACACTGCGCGGAAAAGTGGTGGATGTCGGTGGCGGGAGACACCCCGATTATTTTGCGTACTTTAAAAAGGAGGGCGCCCCCGAGATCGCCGCAGAAGACGGTTCGATGTCCGGTATCAATTTTGAAACCGACGCGTTCCCGTATGCGGATTCTTCTGTCGATACCGTGATTCTCTGCAATGTCTTGGAGCATATCTATAATTATGAACACCTCCTTCGAGAAATTCGCCGCATCTTAAAACCAGGCGGGCAGCTTGTTGGATTCGTACCCTGGTGGGTTGGCTATCACCCCGATCCGCACGACTATTTCCGCTACACACACGAGGCACTTGCGCGCATCTTTCACGATACGGAATTCTCGCAGGCTAGCATTCGACCGATTGGGAGTACACCGATCCTGGCCAATTTCAACACCATTATCCTCTCGGTCCCGCGCATCGTGCGCCCTATCCTCTACCTTCTCTACGCGCCGCTCGATGCGTTGTTTGCTCGCTTACGACCTAAATCAGTGGAGCGCAATCCGCTCGGGTATGTGTTTGTCGCGCTGAAGTAATATGAAGCACCTTCTCGCGAGCGCACTTTATACGCTGTATCGTATTCTCGATCCGCTTTTTAGATTTCCCGATGTTTCGGTACTTGTCTATCATTCGATCAGCGAGGATGATTCACCAACGAGCGTGAGTGCGGAGGTTTTTACTCGACACCTACAGCATCTGAAAGATCGCGAGCATGTATTTGTTTCCCTCGATGAGGTGGTAAAGGGGGCCGCGCCAAAATCGGTCGCACTCACCTTCGATGACGGGTATGCGGATTTCGAAACACATGCGCTTCCGATTATGGAGAAATTTAACGCACCCTGTGCAGTATTTGTGATGGGGGATCGAGAGGCTTCCCGTGCGCGACTCGGAAATGATGTGCCACTTCTCTTAGAGAGCACACTCGAAAAACTAGAGAAGCATCCGCTTGTCACGATCGGCTATCATGGTCGCTCTCACGCCGATATGCGCCACCTTAAGGGCGCACCGCTCCATGTTGAAATCGCGCGCCCCGAGGGAATGCACTACTTTGCCTTTGCCGGCGGATCATACACACACGAGGCGCTACATGTGCTCGAAAACGAAGGCTATGCGGCCGCGTTCTCGATCAAGCCCGGCCTTATCACTGCGCGCAGTCATCGTTTCTTACTGCAGCGTAACGTCATTTTAAAAGGCATGACTATGCACGACGTGCATCTGCGCGTGACACGAGCGATTGAATGGTACGCGCGTATGGCGCGATGGTTTAAGTAGTATGCAAAAGATTCCCGCATCAGTTGGTATACTTACTTTTAATTCCGGAGAGACGATCCGCCGCGCACTTGAGAGCGTGCGGGATTTTGACGACATCGTGCTGTGCGATGGAGGATCGAGCGACGAGACGCTCTCCATTGCCTCAGAATTCGGTGCGCGGGTTATTCGGCAGGATGCGCAATTCCAGCGCGAGGATGGTCGCATTAAGGATTACTCGGGCGTGCGCAATCAATCGCTCGACGCGGCACGACATGACTGGTTTCTCTACATCGATTCCGACGAGACTATTTCAGAGGGGCTGCGCGAGGAAATTCGCGACGCTCTCGCATCCGGCACATCACACATGGCTTTCAAGGTGCCCATACAACTCATCATCGATGACAAAAAAATTCTGCATTCGTCGCACTATCCGGGTTACCAATTCCGTTTCTTCAATCGCAAAAGTGGCGCGCGATTCATAAAGCCAGTGCATGAGCGGGTGAATATTGATCTGGAGAACGTATCAGTCGGCACTTTTAAAAACCCGTGGCACACGCATACGACTGCGGAATACTGGCGACATTTCATTCGTCACTCTGCCTACTACCGCCCGATGGAAGTCGATCTTTTTCAAAATGCATCGTGGGGTGCTTTTGTGCGTTTTGTTTTGTGGCGCAATGTGCGCACCTCGCTCGGCGTAATTTTCAAGGCAACAAGAAACTACCTACGCTACGGCTTCAAAGACTCAATGCCACTTGCCGGCGAATGGGCACGTATTTGGATCCCGCTCCTCCTCGTGCGCGACATACTGCTGCGGAAGCTCAAGCGACGCTGTAAACTATAGCGATGCACTTCGATGGTTATCTGAAAAGGAGTGGTCTGGAAAAATGGGTTCTAGCTTCACTAATAATCCTCGCCGCATTGTTCTACGGCGCGACTATCTTTAGTGCGCCGCTTGTTGATTATGATGAGGCAACGTACGCAGAGATTGTCGTCGAAACTTTACGAAGCGGTGACTACTCGACATTCCTCCTCTCGAATGTAAATTGGTTTGAAAAGCCACCCCTTTATTTTTGGTCTGCAATGCTTTCTATTTCACTTTTTGGAGAGGATGAATTTGCGTTCCGCATTCCATCGGTGATTGCATCTCTAGTTTGTCTTTGCCTTACGTTTCTGATTACGCGAGAGCTTCTCGGTAGTACTACTGCAGCCTCAATTGCGTTTCTCGTTCTGCTGTTCTCACCACCTTTTTTTGTATTCGCGCGCGAAGCGCGACTAGATTCGGGGGTGATTATGGGTATTTTAGCCGCACTTTACTTTTGTATACGTGGTTGGCGAAATGAGAACTATTTGTTATGGGTATTTCCAGCTCTTGCCATCGGATTTCTGTTTAAGAGCGTGATCGTATTTTTCGCTTACCCTGTAATCCTAATCTTTTCTGTTTTCTATTCAGAATGGAAGTGGCTGAAAGTTAAGTATTTGTGGTTGGGGCTACCAATTTCTCTCATACTGTTGCTTCCATGGCATATTGCACAGACCATTCGATTTGGGCGACTTTTTTGGGATGACTATGTTATTCATCATGTATTTGAAAGAAGTATTTCGACACTCACGGGGAGTAGTAATTATTACGACTATCTCAAAATTTTATGGATGTACTATCGTCCGTGGCTCTTTGTCATATGCGGCATCGTGGTAATCCTTGTTGGGGTACGTTTATGGGACAAGAATCGCTCTCCTTTTTCCTGGCCGTTTCTACTTTCTTCAGGAATAGCCGCCGGTGTAGTAATCGCGCTCCTTACTCCCGCACAAACCCATCTATCAACGTACATCATGCCTGCATTTCCATTTTTTGCGATGTTTATTGCTGCCGCATGGCTCGATTTTTCTCGGTTACATTTTCGCGTGGAGATGGTGCTTGCAATATTTTTTCTTCCGCTGTGCATTTTTGCTGCGGTACGGAGCATTGATGCGGTTGAACAATTAATAACACCTTTTCATTATGAAGAGCGGGAAATTGGGCGTGCGTTAAAGTTAGCGGGATACTCTTCAAATACCGAAATACCATTCTATGCGCTAGATTGGCCGCAGCATGGGACTATGAATTTTTATGCGGGTGGAGCGATTGCAAAATATATAAACCCCAATACCGAAAGTGGAAAAGTTCTTACAGCGCCCGTATATTTTATGACCAACACCATGGCGGAGAATTTCTTCTTTTCGGCAGTTAACCTTCCGCGTCCAGGATACGAGCATCTAAAGGTACTTTATCAAGGGGAATACCTCGTTTTGTTTTATTCTGACAGGGATGTACAGCTGCCAGTCTTTGTGCAACCCTAGGGTCTATGAAGTCGCAATTAATCACATTTGACGAGATGATGCGGCAGTCGGTGCGCTATTTGGAAGCCAACATGCGCTGCTCCAAACACCATGTCGAGCACACGGGAAATTCGACGTATCTACTCGATATGTATTCGTATCTCGGAGAAATTGAAAAGGGGAAGGCTTTGATCGATGTCCTCATGAAGCGCATCGTAAAAAGTGGTGATAGTTACGTGTTCTATCCGGGTCTCATCAACACAATGAACATGTCGAACAATGTGATCGACTGCGGGTCGTGCGTTGATACGATTGCGCGATTTTTGCGCACGAACGCAGATGCCTTTTCGGAAAAAGAGCACGCTCGGTATCGCGATGAACTCAAAAAAGTCGTCGAAACGTATCTCGAGGATGCGGCGCGCACAAAGCCTCTCACCAATCAGCGCCTATGGGGTTTAACGGGTCTTGCATCCTATGCGCGGTATGTGGGGGATGTGTCGTATGCGGCGGTCGCAAAAGAATCAATTGAGCAGGCTTTTACCGACATGACACCGGATGGCTTCTTTCGCTACTACCCGAATGCGCACAAGCACGGCGCGTTCGACGGGTACGACGGCATTACGACGTTTTACCAATCGCGCTGCACCGGTTTTATCCGCTACGTCCTGGGAGAGTTACGGATGGAAGGGGCGCCATACGAAGAACGACTCCTTGAGAGTGAGAAGGCTTTGCTTGCGATGTACAAAGGAGATGGCACAAAAGATCTGCGACTCGAGTGTAAGAGGTGGTACTGGCTCTCGGAGTACGAAGTTGCGTCGCATGCGTTTGATGCGTATGCGCTGTCGCATTCGCGCGTGCCGGAGGCACGCGCTGCACTCCATAATGTGTTGTACCAAATCCGCCAGCATTTTTTTGAGGGCTATCTTCATTCGCATAAGGGGTATTCGATTAATTTCCAGTGCCCGATTTTCTGGACGGCGCACCTCGCGTGGCTCACGCGTATTCCCGATATCGCAAAACTTTTTGATGCGGCCGATTCGCTCGCACCGTTTTCTTTTGAATTTAAAGGCAGGGAAGTCTATACCAAGACATCGCCCGAATCGCGCGTTCTCGTGAATGCGCGCTTTCAGCCGCATAATCCGACGATGGGAATCTATCGAAACGGACTTGCGGGGCGAGGACTGTGGCGTATGCGACTTCCCGGCATAGCACCCGCCTATCGCGCTTCAATTCGCGAAGTGCTGAATCACGCCTGGTATGCACTGCGCGGCGGCTATATTCTTGAAGCATCGCTGCGCCTCTCAAATTTCTTTTTCGATAGCATAGTTATGCTCATGCCACGCTACAGTTTAGAATTTGGTCGCATTGTGTCGTTTTCGTATGAAAACGAGCGTGTGAGTGTGGAAGTACAACCTGCCTCAAAATACGGTACGGTACTGAATGAACGCGTTACAATCACCCTATGACTCGACCCTGGGACTCTTTTTTTGAGGCGAAAATGCGACGGATTTTTTCAGAGAAAAAATCCGTCATCGACATTGGCGGGGGACTCCGGATAGATAAAGAAAAGAACAACCGCTTCAATCCCGAGCGTCTCTGGCTCGTACCGCTCACCGAAAAAGTGGAGTACAAAATTCTCGACAAGGTACCCGACTATCACCCTGACATTGTGGGAGATATTCATGATTTGCCGTTTGAAGATAACTCACAAGAGGCATTGATTTGTATCGCTGTCTTGGAACACGTCGAGGAGCCGCATAAAGCGATGCAGGAAATGTATCGTGTGTTAAAGCCTGGAGGTTTTTGCTTTATCTATGTCCCGTTTTTGTACTACTACCACGCGCACGAAGGGTACTACAAAGACTTTTTCCGCTACACCAAGGATGGCATTCAGTATCTCGCGAAGGACTTTTCGAGCTGCGAGATGCAGGGCGTCCGCGGCCCGATTGAAACACTCATCCGCCTCTCGCCGCTCGGCCGCTTCAAAATCCTCTGTACATTCGGGTTCTATCTTGATTCGATGACAGGAAAGCTCAAGAGCAATCAAGTGAGCGGCTACAACGTCTTTTTGGTGAAATAGTATGAAGCACATACACATTGCGTATGTCGCAAACATTCGGATGCCGACCGAGCGGGCGCATGGAATACAAATAGTGAAGACGTGTGAGGCGCTTTCAAATGCCGGCGCACAAGTAGAGCTTGTCGTGCCGAATCGTGCGACGCCTATTCAAGAGGGAGTGAAAGAATATTACGATTTGAAAGCTGATTTTCCAATTACGCGCCTTACAGTGATTGATACAGTTTCGTGGGGATTCTTGGGATTTGCGCTTGAGTCGTTGGTCTTTGCGCTGCAAGCGGCCCGTTACATTCATGTGAATAGGGGCCGCACTGATGCACTAATGTATGGCCGTGATGAAGTTGTCCTCGCTGCGATCGCACTTCTTAGTGCGCGCGACATAGTATGGGAATCTCACACGGGCGCGTGGAACTTTATTGCGCGCTACGTCGCACATCGCGCCAAAAAAGTCGTTGTCATTTCAGATGGCTTGCGTGATTTCTATCTTGAGCGTGGCATTGCAGCTGAGAAAATAATCGTTGCGCACGATGGTATCGATCTATCTGACTTTGAGAACCTCGAATCCAAAGCCGAGTCGCGAAAACGTCTCGGAACTCCCAATACTGCACGCGTTGCACTCTATGTCGGCTCCTTTGGTGGATGGAAGGGGACGGATACGCTACTTGAAGCGAGCGCGCATCTTTCGGATGCGCAGATTGTTGTCATAGGCGCTGCGTCAGAGTCGCTCAAAACGCAATATCCCCGCGTCACCTTCTTGGGCGAAAAGCCGTACCGCGATCTCGCGCGTAACCTCCAGATAGCGGATATCCTCATCCTCCCGACATCAGGAAAAGAACCAGTCGGCGCCTCCTTCACCTCACCCCTCAAGCTCTTTGCCTACATGGCCTCTGGCATTCCGATCATTGCCTCCGACGTTCCTTCAACCCGCGAAGTCCTTTCTGAGGACGCCGCATATTGGTTTGAGCCCGACGATGCGCAGTCTTTGGCCGCAGCAATTCGTTCCGCTTTTTCCGACCCGTCGCGCACCCAAAAAGCGTCTCTTGCCAGAGAGGCAGTTTCGTTGTACACATGGGAGATGCGTGCAAAAACCATTCTTAAAAGCCTATGACCGAAACGAAGGCCACTAAAAGCATTCTCGACCGTTTTCCTGCCCTCATTTCGCTTATGCGCCGTGCGTATGGCGGCTATTCGACCCAGATCGCCACCCTCACGATTTTCGGCTTTTTAGGGGGTATTTTGGAAGGAATTGGCATCAACGCCCTCATCCCGCTTCTCACTTTTATTTTGGACTCAAAAGAGGAGGCGACGGACGCAATTACGCTCACGCTCCGCTCCTTGTTTGAAGTCCTCCATCTGGACTTTGCGCCTAAATTTCTCCTTGGATTCATCGTCGTTCTCTTTTTGGTGCGTACGGTGATACTACTTTTTCTCTACTGGATCCAGGTCAAAATCACGACTGAATATGAGGCAAAGACACGCGAGCGTTTAATGTCTGCAGTTCTGAGATCGTCATGGCCGTCCCTCACGAAACATAAAATGGGGCATCTTGAAACCTGGCTCCTCGTTGACGTACCTTCGAGCGTCAACGTACTCAGAAGTCTCTCTTCGACGATCATGCTCGCGACAAGCCTGTGTATTTACCTTATCGTCGCGTTTAATATTTCACCCCCGATAATGATGGCCACGTTTGCCGTCGGCGTACTCGTTCTCATAGTCTTTCGTCCGCTTTTTGCGATGACGCGCGCATATTCCGCGGAACGCGCCGCGACTCTGAGCGCCATGACGCACCGCACGAGTGAGACGATCCTCGGTCTTAAAACAATCAAAGCTTCCGGTACCGAAGAGGATATGGTACTTGCATCGCGTACGATCTTTGAAAAATTGCGCGGCCTCAATCGGCGCGTACTCTTTTTGTATCACGGCACCAACCTTTCCATTCCAGCACTTGGAGTCTTGTATATCGCGCTCATCTTCGGTATCGCGTTTCGCACCTCGATCATATCACTCGCGGCTCTTCCCGCGATCATTTACCTCATCTACCGAATCGCCATATACGTGCAACAGCTGCAATCCGCGATGCAGCTCATCAGTGAATATGCACCGCATTTGCAGCGAGTTCTTAGCTATACCGAGGATGCGGAGAAGCATGCGGAACATCGCGAGGGTACAAAGCCGTTCGTGTTTAAAGATTCGCTGCGCTTTGATCATGTTTCGTTTAACTATTCTGAAAACAATCCCGTCGTGCGTGACGTATCGCTCTCATTTGCGCGCGGTTCGTTCACGGGCATCATTGGTCCTTCGGGCGCGGGCAAAACCACGTGCGTTGATCTTTTGTTGCGCTTGCTCACGCCAAGTTCTGGCACAATTTTTCTCGATTCCTCTCCAATTGCGGATATTGATTTGTCTGAGTGGCGCAAGCGGGTGAGCTATGTATCGCAAGATTTCTTCCTCGTGAATGACACCATTCGTCACAACATTGCATTCCATGAGAACCTTTCCGATGAGGAGTTGTGGGAAGCCGCAACAATGGCGCGCATTGACGATGTGATTCGAAAGAGCGAAAAGGGGCTCGATACGATTGTGGGCGATCGCGGCATGACACTCTCTGCAGGGCAGCGTCAGCGCCTCGTTATTGCGCGGGCTCTTGCGCGTAAGCCGGAGGTACTCATTCTCGACGAAGCCACTTCTGCGCTCGATGCGGAGAGCGAGGCGCACATCAAAGGCATAATCGAAAACCTTAAAGGAAAAATAACGATCATAGCAATTGCGCATCGTCTCTCGACCATTATGGACGCAGACACGCTTATCGCGCTCGAAAACGGTACGATTGTCGAGCAAGGCTCTCCCGAAAAACTACTCAAAGATAAAGACTCCTATTTCTACAAGGTGTACTCGATTGCTTAAAAGGCAGTCTGTGTAACTTCTTCGCGTACCAGTTGGATTTGTAGTCGTTCATGGGCAGCCGTGCGAAGTTGTTCCTTGCTCGATGTGAATTCGGTTGCCTTGAGATAGAGCCAATCAGAGACACGTGGCTCGTCGGGGCGAAGGGAAGTAATGCGAATGATCGCCGTGGCATCTGTCCCTTTTTCTTTGCCCCAGTCAAAATAATTCACGCCGCGGTATTCTTTAGATCCGGTGAGTTCGTGGAAATAACCGCTGTACTCTTGATCAGCGATAGTGCGTCCGATCCAATTAAAGCCACGCGTGTCATCGTAGAAAACAAAGGTTGCCGGCGGTGGAATTTCGCGAACGACTTTTGGAAGTTCGTGTAAAATCGCTTGCTGCTTGTACCAGTCAATGTCTTGCAGGAATGAGTTGTACCAGATAAAGGAAACAAAAAGTGAAAGAAGAACGACGTGGACATATATACGGAATCGCTCGGTAAGGAATACGGTTATCGCTCCGAAAAGTAGTATCGCCGACCCGAGAGGAAAGAGTAGCGAGAGGCGAAGTGCGAAGCCGTATCCATAAATGTGTGGTGCCTTTCCTGCCATGGCATACGGAAAGAGTGCAAGAAAAAGGAAGCCGGCTGCGAGTACGAAGGGGGCGTATGTGGCATGCTGAGAGATGAATTTTTCAAATGTATGGCGAGGGAGCGGCGCCACATCCGGTATGCGATACACTTTCTTGATAAGTGCATAGACGATAGCGAGCGTGATCACGAGCAGGAGAACAAAATATTTTCGGTCGAGGAGATTGAGAGATGCGGCGAGCGGCCAGAAAAAACCAGCCCAGAGTCCGCCCCAGAAGCTGTCAACGAATTGTGAAATCATCTGAACCAGTGACATGTCGCGGGAGATGAGAAGTTCGTTGTAGTGTTCTCCGATTCCATACGGTTTAAGAACAAAAAGTTTTATCGCGACGTACGCAAAGGAAAGAAGAGGGAGGTAGAAAAATCGCTTGAGCCATGCGATGAGTGCCGTACGAATCGATTCGTGATGATTCAGGAGTGCGAAACGATAGATATGGACCGCAGCAAAACCAAAAAAGAAGACAGGAAATGAGTTGCACAGAAATGACCACACAAAGAGTGGGAGCGCGATTACTTCGCGCAATATCGCGACGCTGCGCCTTTGTGCTAGGGGTGAGAGATAAAGGTAACTTGCGAGCATGAACGCTAGGTTTGCAGTTGAGTAATACGTCCCGCTCACAATCTCAAAGCGCGTAATGAACGCAGGGAAGAGGAGATAATAGGCTGAGAGGATAAGTGCAGTGCGTGTGCTCAGTAACAATTGCCGATCCAGTATGCGAAAAAGAAGAAGGCCCGAGCCAAGCCACGAGAAAAATATAATGCTGTGTGCGATAAAAATTGGATCTGAAGTGTCGGCAAGTGGTCTGAAAATGAGGTAATAATGTTCTGCGCGAAGAGGCGCAAACTCATTTACGTACATCCACTCGAAGTTTCGATACGTGAACATTTCGGGAATCCACATCCAGGCATCCCAGTAGATGCCTTTTTGAAAGAGAATAGGAAACCACGCGAGAGTATAGAGAGTGCAAAGAAGAGCAATCGGGCGTTCGAAAAAAGTGCGCATACTTAAAGTGCCTCAGTATACAGCGTAAGCCACTTTTCGTGAGCTGGACGGCTGCGGAGCTCTTCGAGTGTTTGTGCGCCGCCCTCGGACAGCTTTGTGCAAAGCGCATCGTCTGTTGCTAGTTGAGAGATTGCCTCGGCAAGTGCTGCCGGATCCTTCGGAGGTATCAGAAGAGCGTTTACTCCATCGGCGAGAAAGTCAGTAAGCGCCTCGACGCGTGAAGCTATGACGGGTTTCCCGGCTTCAAATGCTTCAAGCGGTACGAGGCCAAACCCTTCGTAGAGTGAGGGTACGACGACCATATCGGCTGCGCTGAAAAGTTCCCTGAGGATAGAGCCGGGGATTTTTTGAAAAAGTGAAATACGATCTTCGATATCCAGCTCTTTTACGAGTGGATCGTATTCACTGCGGTCCCCTGAGGGGGAGACAAGAATGAAGGTGCTGATCACCTCTTTTGGGATGAGCGGTATCGCACGTAGGTATGTCTCCCAGCCCTTACGCTCCTTAAACTGCCCGACAAATAGTGTTTTGGTGCCAGTCGGAAGTGTGGCTACGTGCTCGTGTAATGACGCATCCTCGCGCGAATCAGGGATGTCGAAGCGGACAGTGTCGGCAATCTGTGGAATATAGCGTGCGTCTTTGATGCCGAGTTTCTCGGCGATCGGAATATTGTGCTTTGACACGAACACGCAGGTTTGTGCGGCAAAGAGCGGGTAATGGAAAAGATAATTGCGGAGGTGTGCGGGTGTTTGGATTGGATGCTTAATTACGCGTGCGATGAGCGCCCGAATCGATCCAATGACATTATCGTATGCAAGCGGAGCGGAAAACGGATCGTCGCGATCTCCCGAGAGGTAATGATCGTGCGGGAGGCCGTACTCTGTGAAAAAAAGCGGTGTGCGTGTGATGCGTGCGAAGAGTGCGGCAAGAAAACCGATCTGATTGTTGCGCAAATTATGCACGTGGACAATTGACGGGCGCTCTTTTAGAAAAATGAGGATGAGTTGTAGCGCACCCTGTCGCGAGAGAATATAGCGGTGTACGGTAATTCCGGCGACAATCTCTTTTTGCGGCTCACTTCCTTCCCGTCTTGTTAGTGCCCGAACATCCCAACCTTCTCGGGCAAGGAGTCTCCCCGTTACAAACTCGATGAAATTGGTGAGGCGATCGTTAAAGCCGTATGGGGCGACGAGGAGGATCGTCTTTTTCTTCATGCTCACATCTTAGCGCAGTAGAGGTTGATTGACCCAGCCTTTCCGATTGTGGTATCGATGTCGGAAAGAGATGTTGGGGAGAGGGGGTGTTTTCCGTTTTCCGTGAGGAGCGAGAGTCTATACCCTGAGTGTTCGAGGTGCTGTAAAAGATCGTGTGGATTGATGCCTGCGTGCCCGAGTGCTTCAGGATTGTATTCGAGGATGAGGATAAGGCCTGGTGTTTGTAGTGTCTTTTTCATGCCGATGAGTGCTTTCCACTCGCCGCCCTCGATGTCCATTTTGATCATGTGTGGTGAGATGTGGTGCTCTGCGAGATATTCATCAAGACTCGTGACAGCGACTTCGTAGCTTTCACTATTTTCATTCGGCACAAGTGAGTGACAACCGGTTGAATTACGGACGTGGTAAAAGGTTGCCGTGCCTTCGCTATCAGAAATAGCTTTTTTTACACAGGTTACTTGCGGAAGGTGCGCAGTGTTTCTCTCAAGGAGCGCGACATTTTCGTGATCAGCTTCAAACGCAATAACCCGACCGCCTGATCCCACTTTGTTTGCCGCAAGCCGCGAAAAGTACCCAATGTGCGCGCCGATGTCGATAAACGTCATACCCGGTCGAAGTTCGGAAGCAATCACCCGTGTCGTCTCGGATTCATACCGCCCTAGTAGAACCTCCAGTTTCCATCTCCAGTTGTATTTCGGGGGAAATGAAAAACGGAATATTGATGCAAGGTAACCAACGTACACCTCTAGCACTGATTTCAATAATGAACGCATGCAGAGTACGGTTATTGATTTGATCGATACGCACGCGGCGATGCTTTGCGGGCGCCTACGTATGAGCGTTTTTCGAGCTCTTCGCCCGGAGGAGTTTGTTGGGGAAGTATGATAAACATGCCTTTCATTTCGAGCGCAACCTTGCTCTCGTCACTTGTGAGGAGTTCTTCGTGGAGCTTCTCTCCGGGGCGAAGGCCAATGAATTCGATCGGGACTTTTTTCTCTGGGGCATGTTTCTTTGCAACGCTTTTTGCGAAATCAACAATCTTGAATTTGCGCTTCATTTTGAGGACGAATATTTCGCCGCCCTGCATGATTTCCATCGCGCTGAAGACGAGGTCAACCGCTTCGGGAATTTCCATGAAAAAGCGTGTCGCGCGCTTGTCGGTAATAGTGATTGGTTTTCCCGACTCGATTTGCTTGATCCAGATCGGCAATACAGAGCCGCGCGAGCTGAGAACGTTTCCGAAGCGTACCGATGCAAAACGTGTACGTCGATCGCCAATGAGGTAATTTGCCGCGGTCACGAGTTTTTCCATCATGAGTTTTGAGGTACCGAGTACCGATGTGGGATTCACCGCTTTGTCCGTAGATATGGCGACGACTTTCTCAAGATCGTGTTTGAGTGCGAGGTCAATCACGTTTTGTGTACCGATGATGTTTGTTTTTGTCGCTTCAAACGGGTTGTATTCACAAAAGGGGACGTGCTTGAGAGCGGCGGT
>CAYMRY010000009.1:0-23580 GCA_964393065.1 uncultured Candidatus Saccharibacteria bacterium | reverse complement strand
ATAGTGCGAGCGAGCTTTATGGTTCGGTGGTAGCCGCGGGGAGAGAGTTTCAAGCGCTTTGCTGCATCGATGAGCACATTCTCCGCGCTATCGGTGAGGCCTGAGAGAGGTTCAACATCTTTTGCGCGCATATCGGAATTGGTTGAAAGTTGGGGCATTTGATTATAGCGGGCTGTCTGCACGTTCCTCGCTGCGGCTATGCGTTTTTGCGCCGCAAGCGTCTCACCAGATGCGCGCTTGGCTTTTCGCGACAATGCTTCCGGTGGTATTTCGGGAACCGTGATCCAGATGTCGATGCGGTCCGCAATAGGGCCTGAAATTTTGCGGCGGTATTTTTCAACGCTGTGTGGCATACACGTACAGCGCTCGCTTCCCCAAAAGCCGCAGGGACATGGATTGAGAGCTGCGATCAGCATAAAATTTGCAGGAAAGAGGGCTGAACTTTTTGCGCGTGCCACAGAGACAACCTTATCTTCAAGCGGTTCGCGCAACGCGTTGACGACATCGCGATGAAATTCGGGAAACTCATCAAGAAAAAGTATGCCCCGATGCGCAAGCGTGACTTCCCCGGGTTTTGGCACGGTGCCACCTCCTATGATCGAGGCATACGAAGAGGTGTGATGGGGAGAACGGAAAGGCGGTCTTTGCATGTGGGACTCCCCCAGAGTTCCTGCAAGCGAATGGATTGTCGTGACTTCGATTGTTTCCTCTTCGTTCAAATCGGGAAGAAGCGAAGTGGCGGCGCGGGCAAGCATTGTCTTACCCGTTCCGGGAGGGCCGTAGAGTGCAATGTTATGGCGTCCCGCAACGGCTATTTCGAGCGCCCTTTTTGCACTTTCTTGTCCGCGAATGTCATCAAGTGCCGTTTCGTGCTCGAGTTCAAGGTTTAGAGGTTTTTTCGTGTGCGTTTCAATTGAAAAAGGCTCCTTTGAGAGGTGCTTGAGAAGTTCGCTCAGGGTACGTATCGGAAATAGTGCAACGCCCGAAACAAGTGACGCTTCATCGACGTTCTCTCGTGGCAAATACAGTTCTTGAAAACCTTTCTCTTTTGCCGCACGGGCGATCGAGAGGGCTCCCCGGATAGGGCGTACTGTTCCATCGAGGCCCAATTCTCCGACGAAGAGTTTATGTGCAGTATCGAAGCGTATCTGGTGTGAGGCCAGGAGATAGGATAAAGCTACGGCAACATCAAACACTGCCCCTTCTTTCTTCAATTCTGCAGGTGCAAGCGAAATAACAATCTTTTTGTTGGCGCTCTTGGGCGCTTCGAGTGTTTGATCCGTATATTTGCTATTTTTTACGGCGGAGGAAATACGATCGCGGGCCTCTGTCACCGATTTATCCGGAAGTCCGACGATCGCAAAGGCGTGGAGTCCTTTGGTCATGTCTGTTTCCACCGTTACGATATGGGCCTTAGGAAGAGCGGGTTGCGCACCGTAGACACGGGCAAAGTTCATGTGCGAAGTCTATCCCCTCTTTGTACAAGCGAGAAGCTCCGCGAGTGGACTACGTAATGATGGTCGTCGCTGCAGGATTTGCGCGAAGTCGGTCGACGTCGATCTCGTCGCCAGATTCGGTGAGGCCGTAGGTACCGGCATCCATACGCTTCAGCGCCGCATTTATTTCTTTGTAGCGCTTTTCAAGCTCTTCAACGAGCGCTACGTTTATATTGAGTTCCTCCATCTTATCCGCTCCGTCAATTTCATCAGGTTCGTTTTCATTAAATCCCGTTGCCGTACCTGTCCAGTCATCGCCAACCTTCCTGCCGTGCTCACTCAGTTCTTCCTCAAGAAGGGCTTTTTCGCCATCAAGAGCCGCGCGGAGTTCTTGTAATTCTTCGCTCGTGAGATGTTTCATGGGGAAAATGATAGCAATCGTACTTATAAACGCAAATTATAATCTTCGATCTGCGCGTAGTCGGCTAAGGATTTCACTAAAGGAATATGGACTCTCGGCTATGATGAGAATGTTTCTCGTGGGAAAGGAATAATAAAGTTGTATGGTACCGCTGTCGTCTTTAAGAGCGCGAACATCATAGTTGCGCATAACCGTATCCTCGAATACTCGAGTTCGGGGAAGTCCTTGAGTATCTTTGGCCTGCATCGATACCGAGGTAAACATGGGTGAAAGATCAGCGTTTATACTCGCTTCCCACGCCAGCATGGCGGCGAAGGCATTTTCATACGAGGTGACCGGTATCACGATAAGGGGAGCGTTTTCGTCGACGGCATGGAGACCGAAGAAAAAGTCACTCGAAAGAGCGCGCGCAAGACCGGGAGGTGGCTCTATACCCAACTTCTCAAGAAACGTCGAAAAAGTGAGTGGAATGGTGACGCTTTGACCATCACGATCAACGCGCATGACAGGAACAATTTGAAGTATTGCACCAAGAGTAAGCGAGGATGAGTTACGTGCATTTCCAATCTCGCGACGAATATCAAGTGGAGCAATCGTTGTTACATCAAGTGGGACCGACTGTTCGGAAAATAGAACCTGAGCAGAGATTCCTGCCGCGCTCTTGCTCGTGCGCTCCGCCATAATGAATAACACCGAGCCGATAGCAAGAAGGCCTATGAAAAAGAGAATAGCGGCTAGAAAAAGTCCATAATGAGTGCGTTTTCGTTTCTCGAGCTGTGTCTGTACGTACTCTTCTGAGGGGATACCGTGATGGCGTTTTTCTTCTTCGAGTGCAACGGCGCGAACGAGGGATATCTTTTTGTCACGCACGACGTGTTGAAGATCATCTTTGAGAGTATGTAGTGCACGTACGTCATCTTGGGGGCGTGAGTGCGGAGCACCGAGGGTTTCGGTGATATTTCTAGCTGCTGCCTGTGCTTGTTCGAGTGCGGCAAGTCGCCCGGCCTCTTTTGCAGCGGCTTTTGCGGGATCCAGATTGAGCGACGTATCGTATTGTTTGGGTGGAACTACTTTTACAGGCACTGCTTCGTTTCGATTGGGCAGTTTTATTTGTTCGAGGATTTTTGCAAAGTCCGTTTTGCTCTCTTCAATTTCAATGGGAGTCGACGAAGATTTTTGCGCACCTGATTCACGGGGCGGCTGTTGAGCCGGAGCGGATGCGCGTGGGGTCTTTTTTATCTCCGCGGGAGGCGTGGCATTAGGGGCACCTTTAGGACTCCTCGATGTACGGGCGGTAACGGGTGGTGCAACCGCATGTTCCTCAAGAATATGCGCTTCTTCAACACCCTCAAGAGACTCCGCTTTAGATGCGTCGGCGCGGTCTTTCTTCTCTGGTGCGTTGCTCTCTGCCATGATGATCGCGACCGCCTTCGCTTGGTGTCAGGCCCATTCGGGCTGCCCACTCAGGATCTGCGGCCTTGATAGAGAGATTATACCTCCCCTTCTCGTCAATTTCTTTAAGAACCACAGGAACAACATCGCCTTCCTTTACTGCATCTGCGATGCTACCGACGCGAAACGGGGCTACCTCGGAGACATGGACGAGACCTTCGGTGTTTGGTCCGATTTTTACGAACGCACCAAAATCCATCATGCGCGTCACTACACCCTCAAATCGCTCCCCTGGCATGTATTCGCGGGTAAGATCATGGATTTCTTGGTATGCAGCTTCTGCAGCCCCATTTTTGCCCGTTACAAAGACCGTACCATCTTCTTCGATCGTAATATCATCTGCTTTTGTTCTCTCTCGGATACCATTGATGGTTTTGCCTCCGGGGCCGATCACAAGTCCGATCTGATCTACTTTAACTTTCAGTGTGAGTATTTTCGGAGCTCGGGGAGAAATGTCTGCGCGCGGTGCGCCCAGTTCTTTAAGTATTACTTCGAGGATTTCGAGACGAGCTTTTTTCGCTTGTGCAAATGCCTCAGAGAGCACTTTTACCGGCACCCCTTCGACTTTCACATCCATCTGTACTGCAGTGACACCGTCTCTTGTGCCCGCAACCTTGAAGTCCATATCTCCGTGATGATCTTCCGGACCCTGGATGTCGGTGAGAACTTTGTATATCCCTGCCTTTGCATCCGACATCATGCCCATTGCGATACCCGCAACTGGTTTTTGAATCGGTACGCCCGCATCCATAAGGGCTAGGGTGCCCGCACAAACGGTTGCCATCGAAGTTGAGCCGTTAGATGCGAGGCATTCCGAAACTATGCGCACGGTGTACGGAAATACTTCCTTTGAAGGCATCATGACACGCAGTGCTTTCTCCGCGAGTGCGCCATGGCCAATCATGCGACGGTTCATACCTCCGACTCGGCCTGTCTCACCGACTGAAAACGGGGGGAAATTGTAATGGAGCATGAATGATTTTTTCACATCCCGGGATTCGATAGTGTCGATGAGTTGTGCATCTCCGGGGCCACCAAGGGTGAGCGCGGCGAGCACATGTGTTTCTCCGCGATAGAATATGCCGGATCCGTGGAGGACCGGAGAGATTCCACCGGCTTGGGCAAAGAGTGAGCGGATCTGTTCCATGCCTCGGCCGTCAACGCGCTTCCCTTCCTTGATTGCAAGGTCATGTACGTACCCATCAAGTCGATGCTCGTAATACGTGTCAAGCTTTCCTGGTTCGATGTCCTCGAATTGAGCTTTTGCCTGGATCATCCAGTCCGACTTAAACTGGTTGATGTCCTCTTTGCCGAGATTTCCGATTTTAGCAGCGAGTTTAGGGGTGATGATTTCTTCAAATACGGGGGCAAGACGAGCATCATCCTCAAAGGGCGGAATAAACGAGGCCTTTTCTTTGCCTTGTTCTGCGATGATGGTTTTTTGCCATGCTTGAATTTTTTCGATTTCCTCGCTTGCGCGCGTGAGAGCTTTTTCGAGCATTTCTTCAGAAACTTCCTTCGCGCCAACTTCTATCATGTTGATGAGGGAGTCTTTTCCGCAAGCGGTTACGTCCAGAATTGCCTTCGGATCTCCCGCCTCATCGCGTTCTTTATAGCTAGGGTTCACGATAAAGTCAGTCTTACCCTCTTCAAGTCCGATGCGGACCGCCGAGACGGGGCCGTTCCAAGGGATATTTGAGGTTGCAATTGCAAGGGATGCCGCATTGACGGCAAGAATGTCTGCGTCGTAGTCTTCAAGCGAGAGGACGGTCAGGATCACCTGCACATCCCTTTTGAGACCCTTCGGAAATAGTGGTCGAATGGTTCGATCGACGATGCGGCCCGAAAGGACCGCTTCATCAGAAGGGCGACCTTCACGACGCATAAAGCGTGAGCCAAGAATAGCACCTGCCGCGTAGAACTTCTCCTCATATTCAACGGAGAGTGGGAAATAGTCTAAATTCGACTCTTTCTTTCCCATTACCACCGTAGCGAGCACGGCGGAATTCCCGTAGCGCACAAGAACCGAGCCGTTAGCTTGGTTTGCCCAGTCATTAAATTCAGCGGTTAATGTTTTTCCTCCAATTTCGAGTGCGTATTCCTTTTTTTGCATGGTTATACGTGACGTCCAGATTTCAGTATAGGTCCCTTTGGACTCTATCCTGCCTATCCGAGCGTCACATTAGTCAATAATAAACGCACTGTACCACACAATCTCCATTTCGAAATGGGTGCGTAAAGGCTCTCGAGGTGCGTCGACAACGGAGTGTAATGAGCACAATTTTACTCGAGGCCTATTTCCTTATCTGTCTCATCAGGCATTTGCTCTTGACTCATTTCAGCTGTTCGACTACTTGAGCGGCGGCCTCCTCCTCGAAAACCCATAATATAGCGGCGAGGATCAGTATCAAGATCGAGGAAGTCATCGGCGGCTTCTTTGAGTTTTCCGGAAGTGGAGCGGCCAAACGAGACTACCTCAACCTGGCACCCAGCGTGAATCTGTAAATATTCAACGAGTGGAATGAAGTCTCCATCACCGGTCACAAGGATTACCGTATCGAGTTTAGGCGCCGCGGTTATAGCATCAACGGCAAGACCCACGTCCCAGTCCGCCTTCTTGGCGCCACCGTAGAACACCTGCAAGTCTTTGGTAATCATCTCAATACCGATTTTTGCGAGTGCGTCGAAAAACCCCTTTTCCTCACCACTTTCGGTAGTGACAGAGTAGGCACGCGCGCGGATTAAACGACGCCCCGCGACCGAATCTTTAAGAATGTTCCCAAAATTTGCACGTGCATGATAAATATTTTTCGCGCTGTGATAGATGTTTTGAGTATCAATAAATACTCCTACACGCTGCTCCGGATGTTTGATAATTGACATATAAAAAGACTAGACGACTAAAAAAAGAGGTGGGTAACCTCAGTATACTCCAATCTACTTTAAGTGGAGTGATGCTGGCTTAGCTTGCGCAGGAGGACTACTTCTTCAAACCGAGCTTTTTGGTAAGTGCGGTGTAGGATCGCTTGTTGGTCGATTCAAGATACTTTAAATGCTTGCGGCGATCCGCAACAAGGCCAAGGAGGCCACGTCGAGAGCTTTTGTCTTTGCGATTTTTATCCAAATGTGCTGAAAGTTCCTCAATTCGGCGCGTGAGAAGAGCAACCTGCACCTCCGGAGAGCCGGTGTCGGTGTCGTGTCGCTTCACTTTGCGAATCTCGTTATCTTTCTTGCGCTTTGTCAGCATGCGCAAAAGATAGCATAGTATGCCATTTTCTGCAATCCCGGACGTTGTACTTATTGGCCGGAGGTGGTAGTAGCGGTACCGACCTCGACGAGCTTAATATCGAAGATGATTGTTGAGTTTGCCGGGATGATAACTTTGCCAGAAGGGTCCTTTACGTCTTGATTCCCGTAGCCGAGTTCCGGCGGGACTGAAATTCGTCTTTCTCCACCCTCTTTCATGCCGTTAACGCCAATTTGGAAGCCTGGAATGATGCCTGGTTCGCCGAGGGTAAATGTTAATGGCTGATTGTTGTTTGCGGCAGAGCTGTCAAAAACGGTACCGTCTTGAAGCATGCCAACATACAGGATCGCGACCGCGGAGCCTGGTACTGCCTCTTTACCAGTGCCAATTACCGCATCTTGTCCCGCGACTTGCGGTGTGGTTGTCGAATTAGTTTGAGTGGTTTCGTTTAAAGCTGGCGCCGCTTTTCGAGTCGAGTAAAAGTACGCACCTCCTCCAATGAGTAAAATAATAACGATTGCAGCGATGATGATATTTTTTCCTTGCATTGCACAAGAATACCCCCTCATAATTTTCGCGCAACTAGAAAGTCGGGAGGATAAGAGTACACTCAGAGAATGGAACCCCTTGCGTCACGATTACGACCGCAGGATCTTGAGGATGTTGTCGGACATGTTCATCTCATTGGCCCCGGTAAACCGCTGCGTGTCGCAATAGATTCAAAGCACCTCTTTTCATTTATTTTGTGGGGTCCACCAGGTTCGGGTAAGACGACGCTTGCGCGAATATATGCACAAAAGGTTGGGGCGGATTTTTTCGAGCTCTCCGCCGTGACCGCAGGAAAAGACGACATACGAAGAATTGTTGAGGGTAGATCCTTACTTTCGAGTGCAAAGCCACGCGTACTTTTCGTGGATGAAATTCATCGCTTTAGTAAGGTGCAACAAGACTTCCTGCTCCCCTTTGTAGAGCGAGGTGATGTAACGCTCGTGGGTGCTACAACAGAAAACCCTTCCTTTGAAGTGATTGCGCCGCTCTTGTCTCGATGTCGCGTATTCATTCTCGAAGGGCTGTCTGAATCAGATTTGAAACAGATTATCGTTCGCACGAATTTCAAGGTATCCGTGAATGCGCGCGACTGGCTCATTCGTTTGGTGAATGGCGATGCACGTCAAGCGATCACCATACTCGATACAACCCATCGACTCTATGGAAAAATATCACTTGATACGCTTAAAGAGACGGTACAGTCGAGTCATATTCGGTACGATAAAAAAGGCGATGAGCATTACAATACAGCTTCCGCATTCATTAAATCGATGCGAGCAAGTCAGCCGGATGCCGCCCTCTATTATCTTGCGCGTATGGTTCACGCTGGGGAGGATCCGACCTTCATTGCGCGACGCATGGTTATTTTTGCGAGCGAGGATATTGGCCTCGCACAACCGACCGCTCTTGTTGTGGCCAATGCTGTGTTTGATGCGGTCGTAAAAGTTGGCTATCCAGAAGCTTCGATTAATCTTGCGCATGGAGTCGCCTATCTTGCGCAGTGCAAAAAAGATCGACGGGCCAACGACGCTATAGCCCGGGCACTTATAGATGCGCGTGAATTGGGAAACTTGCCGATACCGCTCCATGTACGTAATGCGGCAACGCCACTTATGGAAAAGCTGGGGTATGGAAAGGGGTACAAGAAATATGACATGGAGAGTTACTTACCGGAACAGATCAAGAAGAAAAAATATCTCGATCAATAGTGTATCCATATTCTCGTGATACGATTATTGTGCGACATGGGAAACGATTTACATACACTGAAACGACAATTTCTCGAGTATTTAGAAATTGAAAAGGGTCGATCGGTAAAGACGATCGAGAACTACGATCGGTACCTTACGCGATTTCTCACACAAACAGCTCTCAAGACCCCCCAAGAGCTTACTGAAACGAGTGTGCGCGAATTTCGTATCTGGCTTAATCGTCAGGCGGGGACCTCGGGAAACATGAAACGAAAGACGCAAAATTATTACATGATTGCACTACGTGCATTTCTCAAATACCTTCGTAAAAATGAAATTGAGTCACTTTCTCCTGAAAAGATTGAGTTGGCAAAGGTTGGAGGTAGGGATCTTGATCTTATTACCGCAGACGAACTTAACCGCCTCATGAAAGGTCCGAGCGGTTCTTCACAACAAGAACTGCGCGATAAGGCAATATTGGAGCTCCTATTTTCTACGGGTTTGCGAGTTTCTGAGCTCTGCTCTTTGAATGTTGACCTAGATCTTACGCGGGACGAGTTTTCGGTGCGCGGTAAGGGAGAAAAAGTGCGGGTAGTCTTTCTGTCACAGGGGGCAAAAAAGGCAGTGTCTGAGTATATACAAAAACGCAAAGATATGGGAGAGGCGTTGTTTGTAGGATACGGAGTAAAAAAAGACGCGGCGCGACTCACTCCGCGCTCGGTTGAGAGAATTGTAAAGCAGTATGCTATAAAGGCGGGCATTACGCGCAAGGTAACGCCACACGTTATACGGCACTCGTTCGCAACCGATTTACTTGAAAATGGCGCAGACCTTCGTTCTGTACAAGCGCTTCTCGGTCATGCAAACATCGCCACAACACAAGTGTATACCCATGTTACGGATAAGCGTCTACGAGAAGTCCATCAAGCATTTCATGGAAAGCGTCGCCGTTAAGCGCGCTTAAGAACAAAGAGGCGTGATGCTCCGAATGATATTGCCGTCTCCTTTCTCTTTTTTGGCGTATAGCTCGTGCGCGAGTGCAGCAGCGATGTTTGGTCGTGAGTAACAGCGTTGAACACCTTCCACTCACCCGCTCCCTTCTCGTGTGCTGGTACGAATGCTTTGTGCAATGGGTTGTAGTTCATAAGTATGATACGTCGAAAAGTAAAACCTTTCCGCGTATCTGAATGTAAGCATGGTGACGATGAGGGTGCGATGAATCTCACGCTTCTCTTTGGTATGATTGCGCGATGCGGCTTGTATCCTGGAATGTAAATGGTTTGCGCAGCGTGCATCGAAAAGAGCTATTTGTACCGGCGGTTCGAGCACTTGATCCAGATATTCTGTGCTTACAAGAAACAAAGGCCGATCAAGGCCAAGCGGTGATTGATTTACCCGAATACACTGAATATTGGAATTCATCTACGCGGAAAAAAGGATACGCAGGAACGGCCATTTTTACTCGAATTGAGCCCCTGAACATCACGAACGGACTCCCTTTTGACATTGTTCAAAAGTTCAAGCTCGCAGAGGATGACTATGGAGATCCTAATGCCGAAGGGAGAGTCATGGCTATGGAGTTCGAGAAATTCCACCTCATCAATGTGTATACGCCGAATTCTAAACCCGACCTGTCGCGACTCACACTACGTCATACTTCGTGGGATCCGGCATTTCTTGCGTATGCAGTGCAATTGCAGAAAGCAAAACCCGTGATTTTCTGCGGGGATCTTAATGTCGCGCATACACCTGAGGATCTTACGAATCCAAAGGCAAATGAGGGCGACCATGGCTTTACAGAGGAAGAGCGAGAAGGGATTGATAACGTCCTTTCGGAGGGATTTATCGATACATTTCGTCTTTTTACACAAGGAAGTGGTCACTATACGTGGTGGAGTGTTTTTTCAAATGCACGCGCCAGAAATGTTGGGTGGAGAATTGATTATTTCTTTGCTAGTTCCTCATTGCGTAAAAAAATTACGTCAGCAAGGATTCATGCTGATATTTATGGATCTGATCATTGTCCAGTGAGCCTCGATGTAGCGATGTAAATTGTAAAGGACATAAGTTATCCACACCGTGTCCTTTACACAGTCCGATAAAGATATATTCTAATCCCTAGGGAGGTTCGTCCTCCTCAATAAAGGATAAAGACATTAGGAGGAAGATAGGGAAACCGTTCTCCAATAGTTACATTATCCACCATCAGGTACAGTGTACTCGATGGAAACCCATATCCGTGTTCTTTAGGGTAGTTCGGTTTATAGAAGTACAACTATACAATAGAGGCTTCGGTCTCATACATTTAGATAGGTACTTTCAAAAAAACGGAACATATATCCACATCGTGAATGGGAATTAAGCCGCTCAGCGGTACCGGAATAGAATAACCCGGTACATCCGGGCGGCTTTTGCCTTTGTATACCCGCCCCGTCGATCGTCGAGTCTTTGGATATTCAAGTTTCTGGCCCCTCCTAGGATACGTGGTGTTTTTTTCGCAAATCAGCGATAGCAGCCGCATCTTCCTCTTCCCTGCGATTCTTTCCCTCTTCGCCGAGCCCTTTAAGTTGTTCGCTATCCAACTTAAGCAGTGTTTTGGATCGATCTTCAAGGTACTCGGTAGTGTTTTTTTCCGGTGCATCTAGCACCTCTTCAAGGAGGGCGTGAAGTACCCACCCAATGCGCGGCCCAGGCTTCTCCCCCATTTCGATAAGTCGCGTGCCGTCAATCTTGAGCATACCTACTGAAACAGGGTCACGCATCGCCTCCTCAATCATCGACATGTACTTGCGTAACCTAAACGGATGCGATTTCGGTCTACCCGTCCCAATGCGGTCACAAACCCGCAAGTTGACCAAATCTTCCATATTATGAGCTCCAACTCGAGCAATAAGGCGTCGCACCGCAGAGAGCGTAATGGCGTCGGGATCTGAAAAAAACATGTGCCACCGTACGAGTATTTCCACTTTTGCAATCAGTTCCTTACTGAACTTTAGATCGTGAAGGATCTTTTTCGCCATTCGCGCTCCCACCACGTCGTGTCCGTAGAAAGTCCAATCCCCTTTCTCATCAGAGAAACGTCGTGTAGCGGGCTTCCCAACGTCATGCAACAGAGCCGCAAGTCGCACTTCAAGGGGCCACCTTTGGTCTGCGGCGTGCTGTAGCGAGCGCATTAGGTGTTCGAAAACATCGAAGGAATGAGCTTGATTTTGAGCGCAACCAATCCCCTCTCGTAGTTCCGGGATAATGTACTGTAATAACCCCATTTTTTCCGCTATGTAGAGCGCCTGCATAGGGCGTTCGCTCTCGAGGATTCGTACAAGCTCATCGCGAACACGCTCGCGAGATATTTCGACCAATTTCTGTGCATTCTGTGCAATTCCCGCCACTGTCGAGCTATCGATGACAAAATCAAGCTCTGCAGCTATTCGTATTGCCCGTAGCATTCGAAGCGCGTCCTCGCCGAATCGTTCGCTCGCCTCCCCCACACTCACGATTAGACGATTCTTAAGATGCTCTCTCCCCTCATGTTCGTCAATGAAATGGTCGTCTTCTGGATCGTATGCAAGTGCATTAATGGTGAAATCTCGCCGTCGAAGGTCTTCTGAAAGACTAATCGCCCACTCTACGGTATCAGGGTGTCGAGCATTCTTATACTCCCCTTCTATGCGATACGGGGTAACCTCAATCACTTTGAGCCGTGGGTTCTCTGACTTTGTCACTATTCCCACGGTTCCGTATTCGTTCTCATAAAACGTTTCCTCAAAGAGCTTCTGCGTTTCCTCGGGTGTTGCATTCGTGGTTATATCCCAATCCTTTGGCTCCCTCTTCAGTAAGATATCTCGCACACAGCCACCAACGAGAAAGGCCTCAAAACCGGCCTCTCGGAGGCGCTTGTGAATGACCAGTACTTCCTGAGGCACAAATGATTTCATGGTTTAGATTGTAATACACAGTGAGCAATTGTTGTCATTCGAACCATATAGTACTGTTATTCGAATGAAATCATTGGTGCATGAAAAGGAGCTCGCAATCAAATTACGAAAAAAAGGACACACATATCGTGAGATTTTGAAAGAGGTCAATGTTTCCAAGAGTACAATTTCGCTTTGGCTTAAAGAAGAACCCCTTACAGAACTTGAGAAGAAGTATTTGAAGTCAGCGCAGGAACATGCGAAAAGTCGTGGGCGTATTAGAGCGGCTGCAGCGCTCCGCCAACGTCGTTTAGAGAGAGACGAAACAATTCGTCGGGAGGCCTTAATTGAATTCCAGAAATATTCACCGCTTCCCTTTTTTCACGTTGGTATCGCACTGTATTGGGCTGAAGGAGCAAAAAGGAGCAATTCTTTCGGCTTTACGAACTCGGATGAAGAAATGCTCAGGCTCATGATTCATTGGATGCAGACCTTTCTAGACCTATCGAGAGAACAAGTCACAGCTCGGCTGTTCATTCATAAGCCCTTCGTTGACGAACACAATGAAGAATACTGGGCGCAGATACTCGATGTTCCACTCACGAAATTTGCAAAGACAATACTAAAACCCAGTGGCTTACTCGTTAAAAAAAGAGCCAATTACAGAGGTTGTGTTCGCCTGGAATTGGGAAAAACAAAATACATAAGAAAAATGACATACTGGCAGGAGATGCTCGTTCGACATCATCGCAACGAAGGTTAATTTGAGGTACTATGAGCGCGCGCGCCCGTAGCTCAGCGGATAGAGCATCTGTCTTCGGAACAGAGGGTCGGGGGTTCGAGTCCCTCCGGGCGCACAACGCATTGCCTCCACTCGTTTCTCCTGTATAATCACGATGTTTTCATGTTTCGCGTGAAAGCGGATATAGTTTAGTGGTAAAACGCCTCGTTGCCAACGAGAAAATAGGAGTTCGATTCTCCTTATCCGCACAGACAAAAGACAGTACTTAAGGCCCTTGCACGATCCCCACCGATATTTTTGGGACATGAGAACGGAGCTTTAGTACAAAGCTGTAAGCCAAAATAGAGCTCAAATTATGGACTTCTTACGTCCAGTGTCCAAAACTGTGGAAAACTCTGGGGATATGTGGATATCGGACGGGTAATACGGGTCTTTGTACTAGACTTATGCCAATGTCGCGCAATATGAAATATGTGAGATTTGGAAAGTCAGACCTCAAATCAGTAATACGTAGCTTAGAAACCTAAATAGAGCATTTCACGTGAAATATGTTATCAGTTTCGACTAAATCGGCCGGTCAAACAGGTGAGGACATTGCATCTGAGTTTCTACGCCGAAAGGGCTTTCAAATTGAGAAACGTAATTTCCGGCGCAAGTGGGGTGAAATTGATGTCATTGCAATACGAGACAATATTGTTCACTTTGTTGAAGTAAAAGCGCTTTCAACTGATTCGGATGACATTTCCCGTGAAATAAATTCGTATAAACCTGAGGAGCAGATTCATGAGACTAAATTGCGCAAAATTGTTCGTACAGCGATTTTATATATGGAGGAGCACAAAGATGTGCGAGAATATCAGATCGACGCTGTGAGTGTGGTTTTTAACCCAAATACACGGCAAGCACGATGTAGCTACTACGTACAAATACTATAGGACATTTAAAAGGACATTAATGTCCATTTAAGAGACTGCATTTTATTTATTCTGTGATAGTATGGCGCGTGAACGGGGAGTCGTATAGTGGTAGTACGCATGGTTTGGGACCATGTAGTCCGAGTTCGATTCTCGGCTCCCCGAACGTTGAGGCTTAGTGGGGCAGGTAGTCGATGATTTTTTGTGCAAGAGTTGGAGCTGTGTTATGCATAAATTCTTTGGCCTTGTCGGATACATTACCTGAAAGCAGTTCTTCGAGCGTGGTTTGTTTTGAAGCGCGTATATCGCGATTTATGTATGCGAGAGTGATTGCTCTTAGATCGCGATCGCCAGTTGTTGAACCTTCGCTTGTAGTGCTTATAAGTCCCACAAGAAATCCCCACATATTTACGACAGCTCCGCCGGATGAACCGCTTTGTGCAAGAACGATATTGCCCAGAGAAATAAGATCGACGGTATCTTCATTAAAAGTAAGCAAAGTGCCGATCTGTGTAAAAACGGACGAGGGATAGAGTGCCGAGTATGTCACGCTCCCACCCGTGAATTCAGAGGGATAGCCCGCGAGGAGAACTGAGTCACTCGCGAAAGCTATAGCTTCTCGAGTATCGGGTCGAAGATAAGGGAATGATGGGGGTCGAACCTCTCCAGATGTGCTTTCGGTAATGTAGAGGAGCGCATAGTCGGATTCTCCTGTGCCGCGCTGTTTGGACTGAGTAATCTCATCCGCATGCTCGGAGACCCACTCTTGTGGAAAATAGAGAACTGCGGCTCGCCAGCGACTGATAGCGGGGGAGCCAGTTCGAATTGAGCACTCGAGATTCACGCGGGAATCGGTACTAATAAGTAAATATTGTGCGACGTGCGCGTTGGTGAGAATGACCCCTTTCGGATCGATAATAACACCAGAGCCAGAAGCCGAACTTAGAGGAGTCCCTTTTGTTTGACAAAAGATATTTACTATTGCCGAGCGGGCGAGTGTATCTAGCGTGTCAGT
Organism: uncultured Candidatus Saccharibacteria bacterium; assembly: GCA_964393065.1. Lineage (GTDB taxonomy): Bacteria > Patescibacteriota > Minisyncoccia > Phycocordibacterales > UBA2100 > UBA10103. Next base: position 8,700 of record CAYMRY010000009.1, on the reverse strand, counting down.
GGAAAGTGGAGGTGAGGAGTAGGGGTTTTCTGTACGCGATACCTGATTTTTGATGTGTTCCTCCTGAGGTATGGGGGAGGTAGTAGTTGCCTCTCTGTTGGATTTTGGAGGGGGTACACCATCCAGCTTCTTTTTAGTAGGTAGTTTTTTTGCGGTGCTCGTTGCACTAGTCGACGTAGCTTCGACGACCGCTTTCTGAACAAGAAGAGGGCTTGTTGTGGACACATTTGGCGAAGGAGCGCTGAGCGGGGACTCTGTGATAGTTGTGCTCGGGACAAGAAAAATCACCAGTATTATTACAAGCGCTGTCACAAGGTGAACGAGAGCGCGAAGCATTGAATTCACAATACAGTATCCACATCAATTAAGAAACGAACGCAGGATTATGTTCTGTGCGAATATATGATGTGTGTATGGTAAAGGTGCATGCGAGAATTCGCTCAATTGAACTAAGGGAGGCGGGTTACTCTTACAGCCACATAGCGTCTGTAGTTGGTGTTTCGAAAAGTACGCTTAGCTCGTGGCTCGCTGGAGTTCCTTACACTCCAAATGCCGAGACAGTAGCGAAAATAGGTGCAGCCTTAGCCGCATCAGGGGCTGCTCAAGCGAGGAGAAAACTCTGCTCACTAAATGAAGCGCACGAGGAGGCGGCGAACGATCTGGGTGAGATTTCAAAGAGGGAATTATTCATGCTCGGACTCGGTCTTTATATGGGTGAGGGAACAAAGTCGACACGAAATATTCGATTTTCCAATGCGAACCCTTCGATTGTTAAATTAATCATTCGTTGGTTTCATGAGGTTCTAGGGGTGCCAGTATCTCATTTGCGTATACGTCTGCATCTCTATCCTGATAGTAATGAGGGGGAGTGCATACACTTTTGGTCGCGATTTACAGGGATTCCGCCTCTGCAATTCTTTAAATCCGCTATTGATGTGAGAAGGGATAAAAAGTGGGAAAAGGCGCGAAAGCTTCCTTTCGGAACCGCGCACCTAAGTATCAATAGTTTGGGAGATAGACGTTTTGGTGTATTCTTAGCGCGTAAGATTGTAGCATGGTCCGATCTCGTGCAGGAGATGTAGGACTTGAGCGGGATTCGTTCAATGGTAGGACTCTTGTTTTCCAAACAAGTAAAAGGGGTTCGATCCCCCTATCCCGCACAAATTAACAAAAATCCACCTTGAGGGTGGATTTTTGTTTGAGTCCGAGAAAAGTGCTTATTTCACTGCATCCTTCAAGGTCTTTGAGGCTCGGAATTTTGGAACCTTCATAGCCTTAATCTGTATGGTCTGGCCGGTGCGGGGATTGCGTCCGGTGCGTCCTGCGCGTGTTTTAGCCTCGAAAATGCCAAGACCTGCGATCGAAACCTCTTCGCCGCGCTTCAGGCAGTCCGTGATCATAACGATGATGGCTTCAACGGCACGCTCTGCATCGGCTTTTGTGGAGCCAATTGTTGCGTGCACCTTGTCAACCAAATCCATTTTATTTGCCATAGAAATTGAGATTACTAATTGATAATCGCCAAAGTGATTGTAATCGTCTTCCGCCGACATACGGAAGCGATTTCTTCAATCTGGCACCATTTTGAGCCGTATTTTCGGGAAGTCAACGCTTGTCAGGGTATAAGTATCGGGGTATGATTCTCATCCATGAAGTTGAAAAAAATCGGGGTAATGGGTGCCAAGGGCAGTTTTTCGGAAGCAGCTGGTAGAACATACGCAAAAACATACTCAAAACTGAAGTCTTTTGAAATTGCCTACTTAATTACAGCTGAAAATGTGCTCAGCGAACTCGAAAAGGGCGCTATAGATATAGGTATTTTCCCGATAGAAAATTCAAATGGGGGAGTAGTTCTTGAGGCGGTACACGCCATGGCAAAGCATAACTTCCACATCAAAAAAATGTTTGAAATCGATGTGCATCACAATCTTTTGGTCAAGAAGGGGATTACAGCCGACAAAATCAAAACGATAGTCTCTCACGACCAGGCCATAAAGCAGTGCCGTATGTATCTCAAGCGGATGTGGCCGAAAGTGCAGATAAACGACTATATGGACACGGCAAAAGCCGCTGAGGATCTCTCCATAGGGAAGTTACCCGCTTCAACGGCCGTTATTGCGTCACGCATGGCGGCAGAGGTGTACGGGCTCGATATACTCGAAGAGTCCATCCAAGATCTTAAATTCAACTACACGGTTTTCATCGCTGCTGAACGGGGTGGTGGAAAATAATTAGGATATACATTAAATGAGGCGCCCAAGAGCGCCTCATTTAATGTATCAACACGTGCAAGTTAGCGTGCGTACTCAATGACGCGGTTTTCGCGGATGACGTTTATCTTGATTTCACCGGGGTACTGCATTTCTTTTTCGATCTGGTCGGCGATATCGCGGGCCATTTTACGAGCATCGAGGTCGGAAACATCTTCCGGCCTTACAAACACGCGGACTTCGCGACCTGCAGAAATTGCATACACTTTATCGACACCCTTGTGTTGTTTGGCGATTCCCTCGAGATCTTCAAGGCGTTTTACATACTGCTCGATAGAATCGCGGCGCGCTCCGGGTCGGCCGCCAGAAACAGCGTCAGCAACTTGGACGATCATACTTTCGGGTGTCTCGTACGGATATTCCTCATGGTGCGCTTGCATAGCCTTGATGACGAGCTCATCAACACCGAATTTTGCGAGAATGCGGCGGCCAATCTCTACGTGAGTTCCAGGAACCTCATGATCAAGTGCTTTGCCAATGTCATGGAGAAGCGCACCTGCGCGGGCGACAGCGACATTTGCGTCAAGCTCTTCTGCGAGCATGCCCGCTAGATGCGCCATCTCGACCGAGTGATCGAGAACGTTTTGACCGTAGCTGGTGCGGAAGTAGAGACGACCCAAGATCATAAAGAGCTTGGGATCAAGGTTGGTGACGCGCGCGTTGTACGCAGCCTCCGAACCTTTCTTTTTGATGATGTTATTGATTTCTTGCTCGGCCTTTTGGACCGCCTCTTCGATCTTTGCCGGCTGGATACGGCCATCGAGAATAAGGTTTTCGAGTGCAATACGTGCTATTTGGCGACGAACCGGGTCGTAGCAGGAGAGGGTGATGGTCCCTGGTGTGTCATCGACAATGACGTCGACGCCAGTCATTTTCTCGAACGTGCGGATGTTGCGACCTTCCTTGCCGATGATTTTGCCCTTAATTTCGTCGTTCGGAATCGAGACAGTGGTAGCAAGCACGTCGGAAACAACTGAATTTCCCAGGCGATGAACGGATGTGGTGAGAATTTCCTTGGCGCGAGCTTCGAGCTTTTCGTTGCCCGATACTTCAAGTTTTCGCATCCTACTCTCCAGGTCGTGCTCATATTGCTTCTCGATCGAAGCGAGTAGCTCTGCTTTCGCTTCGTCCTTCGTTAAATTAGCGACTTTCTCAAGTTTTTCCTGCTGCGCGAGCATAAGTGCCTGAGACTGCTCTTTCATTGTCGCAAGTTCAGCTGCCCGCTCTTTGAGGGACTCGTTCTCAGAGTCGACATTTTGCTGCCGTTGATCTACCATTTCCTCCTTGCGAATGAGACGCTCCTCCATTTGCTTGAGGTTGCGCTCTTTTTCTTTGAGTTCGCTCGAAATGACTTCTTCTTTATCTCGGGCACGTTGTTCAGATTCTTCGGTTATCTTTTTTGCTTTTTCCTGTGCATCAAGCATCATCTGCTTGATCTCAAGCTCCATCGATCCTCGCTTTCCAAGGCTGATGATCCACCTGAGGAAGTAACCGAATGCAATACCCACGAGGCCGGAGACGGCGAGGAGGGCTAACACTAATTTTAATGACATACGCCGGTTTCTTCTCCGGCCGCGCACGTGTAAGGTATGAAAAGCGTCTATCGCATTCGATCGTTACCAAAGGAAATACCAAGCGATCCAAGCGTTTTCAGGAGGTACACAGTCTGCGGAAGGGAAGAGTTCAACATGAATTTTTTAGTAAGGTGTACCGGCACTATAGCACGATCGGCGCGTAGTTGCTATATAAAATCGAACACAGTGGCCGTAAGAGGCCACTGTATCGACAGGTGGAAGATGTCCTGAAACTCAGACCAAACCTTATTCGAGAACTTTGTCAATTATTCCGTAGTCTTTTGATTCTTCTGCGGTCATAAAGAAGTCGCGATCGACGTCCTTTTCAATCTTTTCGAGCTTCTGGCCGGTATTCTTGGCTAGCATTTTATTGAGGCGTGCCCTTGTCGCAAGGATATGACGCGCGGTGATTTCGATGTCAGAGGCCATACCCTCGGCACCTCCTGAAGGCTGGTGGATCATGACTTCTGCGTTAGGGAGCGCGAAGCGCTTACCCTTCTTGCCGGCCGAAAGGAGTACTGCTCCCATGGAAGCGGCGAGACCTACACAGACGGTCGAGACGTCTGGCTGGATGTGGTTCATGGTGTCGAGGATGGCAAGGCCGGCTGATACGTGGCCACCGGGGGAGTTGATGTAGAACGAGATGTCCTTCTTTGGGTCTTCGGATGCGAGGAAGAGCATCTGTGCGACAACGAGATTGGCGACGTCGCTATCAATAGGGCCGCCAAGGAAAATAATGCGCTCTTTAAGGAGGCGCGAGTAGATGTCGTAGGCGCGCTCTCCCATCGAAGACTTTTCAATAACCATCGGAACCAACATGCTGGATCGTGTGTTCATATACACTGAGCTTATCACAGGGTGTTTTGCGTTGCTATACTTTCAAACATGGCGAAAAGTCACGGATTAGAGGGGCGAGCAGTAGCAGATCTTCGAACGCCTACTGAATTTGCATTCACTCGATCGCTTTTAAAGAATGTGAAGCTTCACAACCGAGGAAAAGAAACACGGTTTCCGAACATACAGTCTTTGAGAAAAGAGGAGCAAGGAAAAGCCCTTGGTTCTTTATCTATTCTCGGATCAGATGTGCACTCTCTACCCGACGAAGTCATTAAAGAACTTGTGGCGGCATCAGTCGATCTGTTAGCCGAAGAATCTCGCAATCCCGACGTTCAATTGATGCGAACAGGTGCTGTGTCTGCAGCTTTTAGTAGTATTGAATTACCTCCCCGAGGTTTCTCAGATCAAAATGTTACAACGAAGGCGTTTCGTGCATGGAAGGACGTGTGTCTTACTGCGGATCAGAGCGACCCTCATGTGGTAGATGCACTTGGAAACTGGTTTGATACCGTAGGTCAAGATGGTTACCTATGTGATCCCGCAGTTTTTCTTGAAATACAGGCAGAATGCTATCAGAACGAAAAAATTGATTCACATATTCGATCACGAATGCTCGACACCCTGGAGTATATAGCGTCGTGGCACATGGAACAGCGTTATTTTGATGCGATTACTCAAAAATTGAAATCACAGGCACATGAAAATTACGCAGGCGCTGCGCGGTATCTTGAGATTTTACGAGAAATATATCATCGCTCGGCGTCGCAGAGCTACGACCCTAATGTAGCAAAGGGACTTCGTGCGACTCTTGATGAGTTCATACAAAGCAGTCGAGGTAAAGCGCTGCTGCAGCTCCGTGCGCGAGGGGTACGCGACGAATTGAGCGCAACCTCGTTCCATTTTTCTCCTGAAGATCGAGATGCTGTGCCATTTCGCTTTGACGATCAACGCTTTTGCTTCCACAAAGAAGGACGACTCTACGTGACCGAAGCGGAAGAGTATGAAAAAGTGGCGTTGCTGGTTAATGTGTTTAACGAGGCAAGTGATAGAAGTGAAGAGGGGGTGGGCGAATTGCTAACCAAACTTGATTCAGCACTCAAGGGGGGCGCAAGTGGCTATACGTTTAGTTCGAGAGATGGCAGATTGCTCGCGAAAATACGTCAGACAGATCCTATGGCGTATGTACGAAAACAACTTGCTGGTATACGTGCGCATCCGTTCTCGCTCGCAGATGTAAGCCCGATCTTGGGCAGCGCCACCTCTCACGAATCAGTCAATGATGTACAAAATTTTGAATTTTTAATGAGACCATCCACTCGACGTATTGTGCGTGAAGAATTCGGTGTGTCTGTGGAGAAACTCGATCCGATGGAGAAATATTACTTCTTTAAATTCATAGAAAAACTAGATCTACTCGATTCTCAAGAACTATTTCGCTTTCTCAATGCATATGGGAAAGATGGAATTCGAGCCCTGCTAGTCGCTGAGCATGATCCGCAGTTCGCAAGCGAAATTGTCTGGACAGGAAACTTATTACTTGAGGGCGTGATAACAGAGGGCGATCCTTTTTTCAAAGAAATACTTGCGGCATATTGCCGCGTGCTTGATGGTGTGAATGTCGCGCGCGAGGTGTATCGAGAGCGTGTTGGTAAAGAAATGTCCGAAGATGAATACGAGCGCGTTGGCGCCATACTTCGACAGAGAGCAACTAGCATCTTGCAAAAAGCTGTTCGGGGAATCCTCGGTGATACCGAAACGATGCCAGATGGCACGGAGGAGGTAAAAGTCGAAGAGATACGTAAAAATCTCCAACAAGTAGAGGCACAGGTAGTCGTGTTTACTTGCATGCTACGCGCACTTGATCTCGACCCCACGAGTCTTAAGGGTACGGAATTGCAAGAAATTCCGGGTGGAACTCTACGAGGTTTGTTTAAGGCACAGATGGAAATGCTTGCAATTCAAGAGAAGCAGTACCGCGGACGTTCTGGGTACAGTAATGATCTCGTTGACGCACTCAATGCCGCACTTAGCGACGCTATGGCGAATCCTGATACGCGCTTTTTTGTCTATAACCTTCCTTTTACAACAAACGATCCCCTCCCTCGTGTCGGCGGTTTTTTTCGACTCGATACGCGTGGTGAGGGTGAGAAGAAACATTTACATCTCGCGTCTGTAATGCTCGATCCAGCGCTCGAAGGAGGGAAAATCGTCGAAGGAATTCTACAAAAGACATTGGTAAAAGAGAGTGAATCGCTCCCGATTATTGCAGAATGCGACCCGCGCTCTGGTATTACGCAGAAATACATCGAATGGGGATTTGTAGCTACGAGTACGGATGTCGAACTTGGCCTCACCATTTTTAATATCGAGTGGGATTCTAAGAGGAATGCAAAACTCGAAACTGTCGCTGCAAAAGTGCCACAAGCTCGTATTATTGACCGCGCCGAAAAAGGTGCGGTGTCGCCCCGATCTACGTATTATTCCGGAGAGGAGCCACCGAAATTTCAGGAATTCTTCGACAAGGGCTATGTTATGACGCGCTTTTTTTCGCGAAAGAGTAAAGGTGGAGCGGAAAAGTATTACGCAGCGTTTGAGTTGCCTCCTGAAGAGTGATCAAGCTCCCGTGCAAGTTTCGAATTCCACACTGATTCAAACAGTGCTTTATGCATCTCGTAAATATGCGGATCGGTAATAATCACACCAACCAACTGTTCTACCCCGAGGGTGAAGTATGAAATGCGGCCATCGTAGATCTGCATTACTGTTTTGAAGGGCGAGGCATCGGCCTTAATGAGCTTTACGTCCGTGATTTTAATGTGGTAGCCCTCAAGAAGGAAGCGATTTTCATCGGTATCGAGAAGGAGTGCTTTTTTCTTGAGGCCGAGTTTTTCACGTTTTTGTACGTAGGCGCGGTTGATGTCGCCAATATGTTTCTCAATCATCTCTAGGTCCGCGTAGCTATAGATAGTTTCTTTTGCGGTTAGTGTATCTTCAAGAACCTGCCGTATGCCATCCGCACCCTCATAAAATCGGACGCCGGGGCGACCGGTTGCGAGATTGTAGGCAGACGAGAGGTCGGGGAGGATTGTTTTTAAAGTAGCCGCGGCGCGCTCAGCTGCTTTCTGTTGTGATTCGATTCGATCTTGCAGGGCGCTGGGGTGGGTGGGGACAAAGAGGGCAATTTTCTCGCTCTTTTCATCTTTTCTCACGAGCCCGAGGGCGATGAGTTGGTCGAGGACAGCGTAGCCGAGGGTGCGATTGACGCCTGCCTCGGTGGTCGCTTTACGAGCCGTAAGAGCGCCATACTGTATAAGCGTTTCGTAAAGAGCGGCCTGGTCGCGGGTAAGGCCAACTTGTTCAAATGAGTCTCGAAAGGGGGTATTCATAGGGGAATCATATGATCTGCGCGCTCTCTGTCAAGTACAAATGACAGATATATGTTGATATTGTGCAAAATATGGGCTTTATTAGGTCGTTTTATGACATATTTGACATAATATTGACAGCGTAGTTTGACAATGTGCACTGCACAAGGTACTATGTCGCCAGATAGATCGGCTCATCCAGACCTAACGGTCGGATCGCCCGAACGAGCATGGGCTCGTTCAAAGGGGGCAGGAAGCGAGGGCTTGAATCCAGCGCACCTGACTCGTTTGCAGATAGTGCTGATCTCGAAAGTGTGGCGCGCAAACCCGCACGACGAGAGAGGATACTCCGGAAGGAGTCACTATCAACCGTGAATCAACCAAGTTGACCTACAACGCCAAAAGCGTTCGGTCGACGAGACATCGGATGCTTGGAAAAGCACTAACCACGCTTTTGTAAGCATAAATGTCTCTGCTAAGCCGAGAGGCGAGGTGGAACTGTCGAGGGAAGTTTCCCGAGACGCTGATCTTTCACAGGTCCTTGTGTCGATATGGTGGCGGCTTTAAACCGCTACGCACTCGGCAAAAGCTCATAGTGATAGAAGGGGATTCTGAGGCGGCGCAACCGCGCTGCCTCAGACAAACCCGCGCGCA
>CAYMRY010000008.1:16700-26404 GCA_964393065.1 uncultured Candidatus Saccharibacteria bacterium | reverse complement strand
TCCCTCGCCTGCGCTCGGTCCGGCCGTGCGACCGGGTCCCACCCCGGCCGCACCCCACGCCGTCTCGAATTCTGCCGTTATGCGCCGGTGCCCAAATTCGTCTTTAAATACTTCGACCGTTCCATCAACGAGTGAAAATCGTCCGCACATTTATGAATCCTACTCCGAAGCGCGGGAAAATCCATGAAACTCTGTACCCTGAAAGAGCGGCAAAAAATCCCCCGCCTCGGCGCAGTGCCGGGCGGGGTTTTGGCGAAGGTCGAGACGAAGCAGATCAATAGCCTTTATCCGGCGCCACGACTCGATCTCCTACCATGATAGGACCGCCGCGAATAACTTCCGCGATAATGCCACCGCACTCGGAGTAGAGCTGCTTGAAAGACTGGTAATTCGGCTCCCTTCCTTCCCGCTCTAATGTCGGCACGTCGCAGGGATCGCAGTACCCGATAGCCCTCAGGCGAGCACTCCCGACGTCGAATTCGTGTTGTTTGGCCATGAGCCAAATCAGCTCGATATCCTTGCCGCCGATGAGAATTCCTCGGCGCGTCTGAATGAACGAATACCCGCCGAGTCGCTTAAGAACGCTTTCGTGCATCAGAGTGACCTGACGCCTCCCCTCGATGCCAAAACTGTAACTGCCGTCGGCCTTGGCATAGCGATCACCTTCGAGACCTCGCCCCTCAATCGCGAACACACTGTTCACGGATTCCATGGGCGCGCGGCGCGTAGGTGCAATGCAAATTTGACGAACGATTCCCAGTGCCATGTGAGACTACCTTTCCTGTTGCTTCCTACGGCATAGTACATGAACACGTGAGAATATCGAGTCTCGTTCGTTTACACCCCACCCATCGCTACGCAGATACAGACTACAACTAGAATTCAATTACACCGCTCACGATTGACTTTTTCATGACGCAGTCACTCTGATCGCCGCGCACATCAAGGAAATACGGAGCAATCTGGATAATTTTGTGACACGGGGCCGATCAAGTGATCGCACGAACGGCGATTGAGCCGATTGCATCAGCAACACGAAGCCCCGAGCCATAACTGGCTCGGGGCTGATATATTCCCTTCCACGCAATTTACTTCCCCCGCCTCACGCTATCGAAAATCTGTTGATAGAACTTGAGGATTTCATCTAACGGTATGCTCAACTCCTCTGCCGCCACCTCTAATTCATGCAAGTACACTCGTCGTGACGTACTGCGACAGCGCCATTTCTCGAGAGATAGTGCGATCTCAGCAAATCTCCGATGGTTGAGCGGATGAAGAATTGTATTCGGTACATGTTCGCGCAGTCGCTCATCCGTCCGCCAATCTGGATGCATGAGACGCCGCCTTACTTCAGTACACTCCCTTCGTATCGTTGACTCATTCACGCGAAGCTCTCGTGCAATCTCATTGAGTGACTTAGGGACTTCGCCGGTTAGTCCATAATGAAGACGGAATACCAGAGTACGTCTCGTCTTATCGGGCCACACTTCGTCCATGCGCTTGAGCGCACGATTGAGAAATTCCCAATCTCCCTTAAGCCACGGCATGAACTTGATGAGCTCACTTTGGCACTGCTCGCGAGTTCGTGACATGTCACACTCCTTCTTCTGTCTGCAGACATCCTACACAAAACCACGAAGATGACTACTAGGCCGACTCCGCATATTTCCTAAAATTCTCCAGAATCGCCTGCCAGCCGGCCTTTTGCATCTCAATTGGGTTTTCGTTTTCAGGGTCGAAGGTAACGGTGACATGGGTGCTATTCCCCATTTCTTCAAACGTAATTTCTGCTTTGCGCGCATCAGCACCATCCATCGTATAGGCAATTTTTTGCAGCGGAATGACTTCACTGTAGCTTCCGGTGAAATCGAAACCCGCACCACCATCCTTCGCCTGCATGCGAGTGAGAAACCTCCCTCCCACACGCAGGTCATTCTCTGCGCGCGGTGCGTGCCACGAATGATCGGCAAATGCCCACTGCATAATATGCTTCGGCTCGGTATACGCCGCCCACACCTTCTCGACTGGCTCGTTAATAGTGCGCTCTACGGTGATGTGTTCCATATTATTTGAGTATAGCAAATGAGTGACCCGCGACCGAAAAAACAATCGCGGGTCAGATCTATTTTCTTGCGAGGAACTATTTCGCTTTCTTTAGGAACGAAGCTTTCATCGCCTCTAATTCCTTTTCCGATCCGGCGAGAGCGTCACGACCTGGAAATATGCCACTCCCCTTACCAGACAATTGAGTCATGTGATACGGACCGTCCTCCATTTGGAAGATGACTGTAGATGCCTTGATGGCCTCGACACCTTGCGTCCAGGATGGGATCCAGTGCGCATGACACTCGACGCATTCGAAGCAATCACCGTCGTTGACGTGAGCCTCTCCTTTACATAGAGGGCATGTTTGAATCCGTACCTTCATACGGAATTCTTCAATGCGCCGCTCGAGCGGCCGCGGACAGCCCTCGACATGGATTTCGTCATGTTCGCCGGAGTACTGACTCGAGCAATACCGGCAACGTACATATACCAGGCATCTGGCCATGTGCTTTTCTCCATCAATAACCAGATTGACTTTACCATCAAATTTTTAAATGTCGAAGCAGGTTTACCCCGCATTTCCTTCGTTTGAGCGCAAGACACAGAATTTATGATTACTAATTCACCTTTTCGGAACATATCGAGACCCATGTCGTAAAGTAAAGCATCAAAACGAAACCCTTGGCATGACTGCATGCCAAGGGTTGTTATCGGACGATTCCTGGGACTACGAATTCTTGATGAAGCTCCTCAGCTCATCTCCAAGACCGGGAACAACGCGGATCAGGCCATTGGTCAAAATGTGTAACGCGGCACGCACCTCGCGCACAGCCTGGTGACGAAACGGAGGATGGACGCCCTCCTCCGAATCGAAGATGAAGGAGCTTATACCGCACTGCTTTCCGTCTTGAAAACGTAGGTAGCACGCGATCCAGAACTTCGCGGGGGAAATGTAACGCGTACATTTCCACACTCCTTCCTTTCCCGAAAATTCATACGTGGCGTGCTTGGCGTCTGGCGCGAGTCGTAACGCTTCTCTACTCAAAAGCGCGACCATCATTTCTACCTTACTTCGAGCTCGATTGATCTCGCTCGAGCGATGAATCACTTGATCACACAGATTCAGATCTTGGAACGACATTATTTTCTCCATCTTCTGAAGACCCTTTCGGGAGATTGCGCAAGCAGCTTTGAGCTTGCGCCAGATCAAACCTACCGAGATACCTACAGACTGTCAATTGTTTTACATCCACCGCACATCCTTTTCTTTCGCCTCCTTCACACGATACTTTGCCATTTTAGTGATAAGACCCTTAGGCAGCGGCTTATCGAGCGGAAACTTTACTGTCGCTTTTCCGGTTACATACTTGGCAAGATCCTTCTTAAAGGCAATGAGGACTGGAGGCGTTGGCATGAAGCTGATGTTTCCTTTTATTGCGTTGTAGGCAAAGAGGATGCGTTTGACCTCGAAAACAGGCACACCCCATTTGATGGTCTCGGTCGCATCTGGTGCAACTTTTCTGAGGAGTGCGCGAATGTCGCGCAGGTGTTGCTGTGCCTGTTGAGGTGCGGCGGTAATAAAAGCATCAACCGACTTCTTTTTCGTGGGTGTCATATTAGTTGTCGATCGGTAGTCACGGATATTCGCCTGCTGGCGAATTCCGCGACCCCGCCTCGCAGCAAAGCTGCTCCGGCCTTGCGATTGGGTCCCACCCCAATCTCACCCCACTTAATGGCTTCAGTTGAGCCTGGCGCTGCTTTTTTAAGAAGTGCGCGAATTTCTTTCAGTTTCCCTTGCGCCTCTTTGGGCATCGCATTGATATATTCGGCAACGCTGTCGGCTTTGACTCTCATGTGAAAAGTATAGCGAGCACCTACAAAAAAGCGAGACCCGCGAGCTGACATGCTCGTCGGGTCAAGATTGTGCGTTACGCAAGCGAATCTCGGTGTGGAGAGAGAAATACTGACCCCTTTGCCTTGTCAGTCTTTTCGCAGACTATGCTCAAGCGAAGACGATACCCGCACGCATACACAAGTTTGGCGAGAAGTCCGAGACTTACTTCCCCGAACGCGTTCTCGATTTGAGAAATGCGCCCTTGCGTCATGTCGCACTTCTCCGCAAGCTGTACCTGGGTAAGTCTGGATTCTGCGCGCGCTTTTCTCAAAAGAATTGCACATTGCCCCAGTGTAAAGTCCCTGCGAGGAGTTCTCGTGGACAACGAAAGTATCTTTGCCATCTCTTGTATTCCTCTCCGGTTTTCTAACTATCTAGGAATATACACGACAATGAGAGTTAGTCTACCTCTCCCACAACGCCTTCCCCACTTTCCATGCATATTTCACAACCACAAGAACAATGAACGCATAGAGAAGCCACTGAACGATGAGGAGTCCGAGGAGCACGAGATTGATCGAGAGATCCTGCGCGATTTTGTTTACATCGTGCACAAACATGCGAAGTGCTTCTTTCCACGAATCCTTCAGCTGTTCCCCGTCGATATACTTGTTCTCGTACACGTTTACGTTGAAGTACGTGTATTCTAGCCGATCGAGTTGGTCTTCTTTGGCGCGGGAAAGGCGATCAAGCTCAGTATTAATATTGATCCGCTCTTGCGAGAGCCGTTCGATGATACTTATTTTGCTGTTGATGATAGAGGCGAGTGCTTCAGCGTTTTGAGTGCGCGTGGCGAGCGCGGTTATCTCGTCATAGGCGCTCAGCGCCTTTGAGAGTGTTGCATCAATAGATGCTCGCTTATTCTCGAGAATCTCTACTTCACTCGTGAAGTCGTCGATTTGTCGTTTGATGGTGTAGCTGTTTTCTGAGAGATCCTTCGGATCCATGGCGCGGAGCCACTCGAGTACCCCCTCAACACTCGCATGCTTTACTTTGAAACTAAAGTTGCAGCCGCGATCGTAGGCATTTGCACTTTCAAAAATGACGTCGTCGCGCTCTTTGAGTTTCTCAAATGCATCACAACTCTCTTTGAGGTGCTTCGTCTCAATCGTTGCGGAATAATTAGTTACTTCAAATGCCTCAGCATCTGCTCCCGAAGGCGACATCGGGCTCGGCGGATAGATAGTGCTTGCCGCGTTGCGAATGGAGAGCATCGGTGCACTGCCCTCCTCAGAATAGACTTGGAACTCGGCCTTATCGTACGCTGCGCCGCCATACGATGCACGATAATCGCCGTCATATCCGGGCGTGGACAGTACCATCGTGTTTCCTCCCCCGATACCCATGGGAAGCCCCATGCGTATACCGGAGAATGACGAGGTCAAAAATTGGATCGCAAGCGCGAGAATAAAAAGACCGATAAGTACCACACTCGCAACCTTGAGTGCGAGCATGGGGTTTTTGTAAAGCTTATTGATGAATTCCATATAGCGTCATTGTAGCAGGGGTTTGTACGGTGAAAGCGTTGTATACACTCTGTACGTAAGCGAGCCTTGCCGCGACATGCGGTAAGGCTCGCTCTTCTTTCTTCACGTAAATAAATCCTAACTACATGGGCATTGCCATCAGCTCCATCACATCTGCCGTTGCTCCCGGCATTTTGAAGTGCGGGTTGTCGGCAAGGAGCGCCGTCACCGCCTCCATCGATTCGGCGTTAATGACAGAGTAGCCAGCGACGTCATTACTCTTTTGTATCGCGCCGCTTGCGCTTACTTCAGTATTTTTTCCGACTGGCGCACCCGGATCTGCAAAATGCGCCGCGTTCTTCGTCATCCACATACCCCACTCTTCCATCCCCTGCTTTGCCATGTCAGGATTTTCGCTCATCATTTTTCCTGCTACCGCCATGTCCATGCGGTATATAACTAAGAATTTTTTCATAGACGTTAAAACAGTAATACTAATACGCGGAGTATAGCCCGCTCCAAACAAAAAGCGAAAGGCACGAAAAAGTCCGCCTTTTGGCGGACTTTTTCGTGCCTCTTTCGAGGACTTCGTGGATGCGATTACGCAACGATCTTCGTTACGACTCCTGCGCCGACGGTCTTGCCGCCTTCGCGAATTGCGAAGCGCATCTTGTCTTCCATAGCGATAGGAGAAACGAGCTTTACCTTGAAGGTAACCGTGTCGCCCGGCATAACCATTTCAACACCTTCGGCGAGCGTTACTTCACCCGTTACGTCCGTTGTGCGGATGTAGAACTGTGGCTTGTAGCCCGTAAAGAATGGCGTGTGACGGCCTCCCTCTTCCTTGGTGAGGATGTAGACCTCGCCCTCGAAGTCTGTGTGCGGCTTAACAGAACCCGGCTTGCAGAGAATCTGACCGCGGTGCACGTCCTCTTTCTTCGCACCGCGCAGAAGTACTCCCGCGTTGTCTCCTGCCTGGCCCTCCTGAAGTGACTTGTTGAACATTTCAACGCCGGTCACCACGGTCTTCACCGTGTCCTTAAGACCAACGATTTCAATTTCTTCACCCACCTTGACGACGCCGCGTTCGATACGGCCAGTCACCACAGTACCGCGTCCTTCGATTGAGAAGACGTCCTCGATTGGCATGAGGAACGGCTTGTCGAGTTCGCGAACTGGCTGTGGAATGTATTCGTCGAGCGCCTTGATAGCCTCGAGAACCTTGTCCGACCATTCATTACCCGGCTCCGGATTTTCGAGTGCCTTGAGACCCGAACCACGGATAACCGGTGCGTTCTTGCCGTCGAAGCCCTGCTTCTCGAGCAATTCGCGCACCTCCTCTTCAACGAGATCAACGAGCTCCTTGTCGTCAACCATGTCTACCTTGTTGAGGAAGACGATGATCTTCGGCACACCAACCTGGCGCGCGAGAAGAATGTGCTCGCGTGTCTGTGGCATCACACCGTCCGTTGCTGCAACGACGAGGATCGCACCGTCCATCTGAGCGGCGCCCGTGATCATGTTCTTAATGTAGTCGGCGTGTCCTGGGGCGTCCACGTGTGCATAGTGACGATTTGGTGTCTCGTACTCTGAGTGCGAGAGCGAAATCGTAATACCGCGTGCCTTCTCTTCAGGTGCCTTGTCGATCTGATCGACGCCCTTTACCTGCGCGCTGTAGCCATTCCCTGCCTTTGAAAGGACACTGAGAATCGCTGCGGTGAGCGTGGTCTTGCCGTGGTCAACGTGGCCGATGGTACCGACGTTTACGTGTGGCTTTGTTCGTGCAAATTCTGCTGCCATATAAGGTTAAGTATCAAGTAGCGAGTACCAAGTATCACACTGGGCAATCGCTCTTAATACAAAAGATTAATAGACTAATAATGATAATTTCGAACGCCAACGCTTTCGAGTGCTCCGGTATTTCCTGCCCTACCCCTCTCTCGCTTGTGCGCAGTTCGCTAGGCTGCACGGAGAAATTCAGGCAAAAATATACGCACGGAGCGTGCGTAGAGGCATAGTAACAAAACAGACCTGGAGTGCAAGTGAATACACTGTGGTGCCGCAAAACCGCAAAGACCATTAGTAGCAGCACCCTACTCTCGCACATTCGCCGCGATTGCCACTTTCGCTGCATTCTCTTGCACGGCTGCCCGAAACGAGGCAAGGCCCTGTCCTGCCACCAAAGGATCGTTGCCTGGATACGCGTTAAGCCAATCCGCTTCGGTCACCTTTACCGCAGACTCCTGGGCACGCTTCGCAGTCTCACGCGCCTCTTCAAAGCGTCCCAGCTCGTAAAGAGCGGTCACTTTATTGTTTAAAAGCCACGCATTATCGGGCCACTCTGAAAGCCCCCATTCGAGCGCCGCAAGGGCACCTTCTGGAAGATCTGACTTAAGGAGGACCCACGCATAATCATTAATAGCCGCCCAATTTGCAGGAGCGATTTTAAAGTAAATCTCATACTCTTCAGCTGCCCCCGCGTAATCTTCCGTAAAAGCCTTGATAAGACCACGCACGTAGTATGATGCTGGCGACGGTTCAGGATTTTCTGCGATTTCCCCATTAATGTATTCAAGTGCTCGTGGCATATCGTCTTGTAAAAATGCGATACGCGCCAATTCGTGTCTCACGAGTGGCATTTCCCTATCAAGAGTGTAGGCATGTTCAAAATACGATAGCGCGAGCGGAATGTCGTACAGATCAGGCTCATGTGCATCGAAATGTCGCTTCCCATATAGATAGGCGCGCTCAGCGCTCGCATCAACGCGCATCATGACGAATTCTTCAGCACGAAGTGTGCAGTGAGGACATATGAAAACGCCAAACACACCGATCACGAGGCTGTAGGTGAGGATAATTGCAAGTACAGTGCGCATATTATTTTTTCGCGCAATCACTCAGCCATTCTACCCCGCAAGAGCACTAGAGAC
This sequence comes from uncultured Candidatus Saccharibacteria bacterium, assembly GCA_964393065.1. Lineage (GTDB taxonomy): Bacteria > Patescibacteriota > Minisyncoccia > Phycocordibacterales > UBA2100 > UBA10103. Next base: position 18,068 of record CAYMRY010000008.1, on the reverse strand, counting down.
CAAGATTGCGACCATCGCCAGCACTGAGCCACACACTTAAACCAGGAATGCTGGCTGCTCTGTTTTTAAAAGCAGTTAGCTCTGCCGCAGTATAACTTGGGACAAAGTACGTATATCCCGTACTGTTGGTGATACAGATGTATTCTCCTCGGTATGTATATCTGCCATATTCTGACTGCCCCGAATAGGATATATACCCTTTTTGATCAGAGGTGAGGACTAAGTCGGCGTGAAAATATCCCGGTGACGAAGCGCACGAGGCGGGTACAATCGCAAGCCCCTTCGATGATTCCTCGATAAAATCAACTTCAACAGAAGAAAAAACTGCTCGCTCGTTGATGCTGAGTGCACCCCAAAGAATCGCGAGTAGCACCACCCCAAACATACCGATTTCCCTCACGGAAAGCTCTTTTTGTACCTTCGATGTCTCCATGTATTTTAATGTGCTCGCTCAAGCGCTTCGATTCGTTTTGTGAGTGAATCTATTTCCCCTTGCTGCTCCTTTATGGCATTAATGAGAAGCGGCACCAGGCGCGGATAATCAACCGCCTTATAACCCTCTGCATCCGTTTGAACAGCTTCCGGCAGGACTTTTTCAACCTCCTGCGCAATCACCCCGATGTCCTTTTCGCCCGCGCGCTCGCCCTGCAGCCATTCAAAAGATACACCGTCTAGGCGAAGAATTTTGGACAAGGCGCCTTTCAATGAATGAATATTTGATTTCAACCTCTTATCGGATGAATACAGAAACTGAGAGCCATATATCACATTAAGATTTGAGTTATATTGTGGATCCAAATAGTACCCTGAATTATTCGCATCATAATAGACATTTGCTTGCATCCATCCGTACGAATAGGCATTGTCAAAAATCGTATAGTTCATGCGGCTCGTGCTGTTGGCATCGACGTAATATCCTGCATTGTTCGCGTCATAGAAAATCTGTGAGTCGATGCGATCAGCAATAGTGTAGTTGGTGCGACTCGTATTGTTGGGGTCGACATAGTAGCCTGTATTGTTCGAATCGTACATGATAGGAGAATCGATGCGATCAGCAATGGTGTAGTTGGTGCGACTCGTATTGTTGGGGTCGACATAGTAGCCTGTATTGTCCCGATCGTAGAAAACACTCGAGCGCATGTCAGTCGCATACGTGACGCCATATAATTCGACACTCCCTGACGTTGCCCGCACCCTCCAACTGCCGTCGCTCGAAAGAATACCAATATTACTCGAGCCATCATGATAGAAGTAACCCACAGTCGAACCGGCAATATTTTGCATTTGCATCCCCCGATCACTGCGCATCGTCCAATAGGACGCGCTCGATGGCCAAAAGTAGTTGCCAAACCCTGTCGAATACAGGCC
>CAYMRY010000008.1:0-16600 GCA_964393065.1 uncultured Candidatus Saccharibacteria bacterium | reverse complement strand
CCCGTCCATGCAAGCGCACTCGTAACCGAGAGCAGAACTAATACTCCGCTCAATATAAGTGTTTGCGTGAGAGTGATTCGCATAACAATGGATTCATTATATCTCCCTCCAACCTGGTCTTAGCGATACTGTAACGCTCCCTGTGAGTATCCCACCATCCCCCACGCACGAAAGTGTGTAGGTCGTTGCTTGCGAGAGTTCGCTTGAGGTATTCGCACCGGAGAGCGTTGACCACGAGTCGGTCACGTTCGGATTATCTTCACTAACCGTACATGAGGTAGCATCGCTCACATTCCATGATACGAGAACGGTTTGACCTGGAACGATCAGTTGCGGACTCGCAGTTATACACGGCTCTCCTCCCGCGCATGAAGGAGCTGAAGGTGCAACACAGAGTCCTGTGTCCCCACAGAACCATCCCGCACCAAGCGAAGTACAGTCTTGATTCACGGAAACGACGCATTGCGAATCACGGTACATAGATACATCGCTCGCGCAATAGTATCCCTGAGTCGCAGCGCACGCCGCGTATGACGTTTGTGCATCGAAGAGTACCCAGCCAAGATTGGTAGATCCCCAGGCATATCCGGAAACTGCACTGCCCGTCTGTGTCACGCTATAACCACCTCCCGAGAGACTAATAAATCCATCCCAGTCACCACTCTGAGCACCACCTCCCCCTATCGCACGCAGCCACCCTGCAAACGTTCCACCGGAAATTGTCGCTGTACACGGGGCGCTAGGACACCCGGAAAGATCACTCGCGTTTGCCGAAATCCACCCCACGTTATCGCTCCATGCGTAACCGGAAATGACGCCTGCTTCGGAAACGGTAAGCCCGTAGGTCGCGCCGTTAAGAGATATCCAACCAACAGTATCGCTCCATGCATACCCCGTAATACCCCCTGCTGTGCCCTGCGAGAAGATTTTTTGTGGGTTTACAAACGTAATCGCACTCGCAAGAAGCATAGCGAAGCATACGAGCAACAAGGCGCGGCCATACGGTATATATACCCTCCCTCGCGCATCACTGAGCCCCATGCAATGATTTTAAGACGTTTAATTTATCCTCAATCTCTTGGGGACTTGGTTCGCCACGAGGAGGCGGAGGTGCACCTCCATCGGAAGTATTAACCTCATCAGCATTAAGTGATTTTAATACGTCCAAACGAGCGTCGAGCTCTTGTTCCGTTGCCGGCCTGGATTCCTCCGCATGGAGCGACTCAAGCGTCCTCATCCGCTCCTCCGGAGTTAAGGTTTCCGATGCAGAATCCACCTGCTTACCTTGTGCCGCATAGTACCGCTGTACCATATAGCCACCGAAAATGATCGCGACCACAATGATAAGACCAACGACGAGACGCACACCATGGGAGTTCATCGCTCAAGTATATGCTTTTAAACACGCTGCGTATTTCGTTGTACACACTCGCCCTTTCGAAGCTCCCCATCTGGAAATCAACTTTCAGTGCCTTAAAGAGTGGTGCCTATTCCAGGACCTCGATGACCCCACTCTTTGACTTGTCGAGATTGTTCACTACCTCCCAGCGCCCCGCGATAGTAAACGTAAATTGCCAAAAATCTTGGGGCGCAAAGGGTTCGCACGAATCAAGATCTGAGGAACCACATACCTCTCCGGTCTTCGGATAGATCGTAATTTCGCCACCCTTGGCGGCGATCCACAACTGTTCTGAGGAATTGTTCGTAAACCGAACGGTCTCCCCTTTTTTTATAACGAGCCGCATCGGTTCAAACCCCCTGTCGGTATACGAAGCAAGAGCTGAGAACTGCGGTAGCGCCTGCAATTGTTTTTTTGTTTTTTCCGTAAACTCCGGGCGCGGAAGTGTGCCTTCTCGAATTGCCCCAGCGATCGAAGTATCTTTTTCTTTACGTACGTAAGGTCTCTGTTCTGAAATAAGCGATACGAAATATATAATCCCGAAACAGGCGAGAAGTACTATGAGAAGCGTCACCGGACGTCGCACAACATAGATTTGATATTTCAATTCTTCGAGCGTCATACTATAAGTACATGTTACAGCTCAACCCAGCTTGGCACCATCGTGATTTCAACAGTATCAGAAAAATCGTCTTGTACTGCGTCGGCGTCTGCATCGTCGCACGTCATGGTGTAGGTGGTGAATTCCGTGATTGAATTTGAAATTTGTGACCCTGAAGTTCCGGTCCAGGTGTTTCCATTTCCAGAAACAGTGCAGGCGGAAGCATTAACACTTGACCACGTCACGCGCGTTGTATTTCCCGAAGGAACCAACCGCGGCGATGCACTTAACGAGCCGGTAACGGCTGCGATGAGACACGATGATGAGCCCGTCGCGCAGAATTGCGGCGCAACACAGGTGGTGAGGTTTGTGGTCGAACAGTCACTATTTGTCTGAGTAATCGTCTGGTTCCCTGCGCCTGTACACGCCCACGACTGAGTGCACGTTACCGTAAGAAGTGTTCCTATCCCCCCTGCCCCCGTTCCCGTACATTGCGCCGTACCGCCCGCTCCTGTGCACGATGCGGTATAGGTAGTGCTTTGGATGGGAGCCACTGAAACTGCACCACTCACTGCATTTCCGGTGGAGAAATTCGTACCGGTGCAGGAGGTTGCATTCGTCGAAGCCCAGGTGAGCGTGGAAGAATTCCCGAGAAGGACTGCGGTCGGGTTAACACTGAGCGTGCATGATGGTCCGACAACACAACTCGCAAAGGCATACGTACCGCTCAACACACCGTTCGTACACGTGCGCGTTTGCGATACACAGCTCGAACCAGCTGGTACGGTTGCCGCTTGATAAGCGGTGACACTACTTCCATGATTCACCGTAGAGCCGCTGAAAGTACAGTTTGCCGGAGGGTTGACGGTGAGCGTGTAATTGCATGCCGCACTTCCTCCTGCACCCGATACCGAGCCATTATAGTTTGTCGTAGCAAGCGGCCCCACCGTTGTTGAACCGGGAGTGTTCGGCGTGACATATCCTATGGAATTGATATAGAAAGAGGTTGAATTTAAAGACGACCATGAAAGTGTTGTTGAATTCCCATAGGAAAGTGGATTGGTTACCGCACTCACCGAGCAGGTGGGAACCGTAGGAGCACACGACATCACTTGAGAGGTCGCTCCGCTGTACCCGCCCGTGGGACTATATGAGTGTACCCAGAACGAGTAACCGGTATTCGGAGAAATGGGAAAGCTATTTATTGCAGTTGCATTCCATTGATCGGGATTGGGAAGACACGTATACCCGTCTGAGAACATTTGCCAACCAAAACTGGAACAATTGCTCGCTCCCGGCGCATTAATACGGGGCGCATAAAAAGTTGCCCCCGCAGACGCGTTCCACGAAATAGTAATGCGATCAGCAGCGGCGTTACACGAATAGGTTAGTCCGCTTGGCGGTGGTGGCGAGACATATTGCGTATATGCGCAACTCGCCGAGCCTTCCGCCCCTGAAACCGAACCATTGTAAGCGGTATTTGTCGTAGGAGAGATCACTGCAGAACCTGTCGTATTAGGAGTTACACTACCCACGCCTGAGATCGAAAATGAAGTTGCATTAGCCGAAGTCCAACGCAAGGTCGTGCTATTTCCGTATTGAGTCGGTGTTGTATCTGACCACACACTACACGTAGGAGCGGGCGGCGGTGTCACATTAAGTGTCGCTGACGCCGATCCCCAACCTCCAGTACCCTGGGCGGTACAAGTGTACGTAGTCGTCGTACCGGGTGCGACCCACACCGCCCCTGAAGTGCTCACATACCCGATATTGCTTATGTACACCCATTGATTGGCATTGGTCGTACTCCAGCGCAAATAAGTGCCGGAGCCATACGAAACCGAAGTGGTATCGAGCGAAATCGAACAGGTTGCTGCTGGCACGTCACCCCATGTAATGAGTACGTATCCATTTCCACCGGCGCCTGCAGAATAATACAAACCCGTATCTGTATCTATTCCCGCACCGCCTGCGCCCCCCGCACCGACCGTGATTGTAAGGACTGAGCCTACCGCCATAAGTCCGCCATTCCAATAATACTGCGAATACCCACCTCCTCCCCCGCCAGCATTTCGCACTCCCCCTCCTCCTCCACCACCCGGCAATCCTCCTGGACTTCCATTAAAATTGTATCCCGTAGATCCAGCTCCGCCTGCCGCTCCATAAGCCCCCGCACCACCGTTGCCACCATATAAAACAAGATTGTAAGGTCCCGACCCTGTAGATCCGGCCGCCCCTTGGGCATAGACTGATCCTCCAGAGTACATGCCGCCAACCCCAGGCGTGTTACTGTATGCTCCCCCACCACCATACGCAGTGATCCATCCATTAAATGATGAGGTACCGCCCGTAGCTCCAGCACTGGGTCCGCCCCCGCCCCCGCCCGCACCCCAAACCTGTGCTTGGATATAGGTATGTGCCGGTACCGTAAAATAATACGTCCCGGGTCCCGAGTAGGCCTGGGAGCCGGCAAATGTTAACGACGGGAGAGTTGCTACTACGAGAAAAACAAAGAGTGTAAGCTTCCCCATATCTTTAGTGTATCGGATTCGTGTCGACAACTGAGAAATTCGTGGGGATAGCTCCTATTTTATTGCATGAGGAGATATTACACAGTATAAGAGACGCATGAAAACTCGGAGACACAACGCGGGTAATCAACTACGAAGTGAGTACATATCTGTGCCGGACAATTTTTCACGTACAATACAGTAATTGCATATGCGTCACTCGCCGCCCTCATTCGATCGAGATGGTTTTTTCTTTGCGCTCAAGTGTGGCAGTGTTCTGATGGTACTTTTCATCGGTGTTCACTTTGGTACAGCGCTCGCTTCAGATATCATTTTTGAAAAAACTTCAGAGAACGCAACACTTCTTGATTCAACACTGAAAGAAACGGCGGAAAAAACACATGCACGCTCCGAGGGCGAAGTACGCCTCTTACGAGGACTTGGCGCATTCGAGGATACGCTCGCTACACACACACTTGGCACCGCCTCGATCGAAACCCTGAGCCAAAGTCATGAGCGCATGATCGGAGCGGATCTGAGCGCCATGAAGCTATACGTCTATGAAAAAGGCTACGCGGTTAAAACGTTTGACATACTTTCAAAGGGTAAGCGCGCTTCTCAGTGGGAAACACCTACCGGGCTCTACAAGATCGAGACGAGAGAAGTGGATCATTTCTCTTCCATCGGCGCCGTGCACATGCCCTATTCGATGCAGTTCTTCGGCAACTTTTTTATACACGGCTGGCCGTATTATCCCGATGGAACGTCGGTGCCTGAGGGCTACTCCGGCGGATGCATTCGACTTTCAACGAAGGACGCTGAGGAGGTATTTACTTTTGCCACAGAAGGCACTCCGCTTTTTGTGTGGAACAGTAACGGAGAAAACACTGGTTCACTCCCCCACATTGTACTTGAAGATAGAACGCCGCCACAGGTCTCGGCAGAGTCCTATATCGTCGCCAACATTCAAACAGGAGAAGTATATGCCGAGCAGCATGCCTCTGAGCCGCGCCCCATCGCGTCCCTCACAAAACTCATCACCGCACTCGTTGCAAACGAAACAATTCATTTTGGACGCACCCTCACGGTGACACCTGATGACCGCACACAAACAGAGGGTACGCCGGGCTCGATCGCACCGCATGATGTGTTCACCGTCGGCGATTTACTGTATCCCCTGTTGATGGAATCCAATAACGCGGTCGCGTACACCCTTTCCCGCTACTTCGGATCAGAGAATTTCTTACGTTGGATGAACGATAAGGCGAAAGCTATTGGTATGGAGAATACCTCTTTTGAAGACCCTTCGGGTATTTCCGAACACAACGTTGCGAGCGCGAACGACCTCTTTCACCTCACGCGCTACATCTATACAAGTCAGTCATACATTCTCAATATCACGCGCTTGCCAAAGAAAACAATCACCTCGGATGGTGGTCGCGACTACGCCCTCGCTAATTTCAATGTATTTGTCGGTAATCCCCACTTCCTGGGGGGAAAAACTGGCTATACCGAGGCCGCGCGTCAAACAATGACGAGTATTTTTGAACTTCCCCTGAATGCACGCAATGAATTTGGCGCCCCCGTTCAAGGAGTAAGCGCAACGACAACAATTGCAATTATCGTCCTCGGCTCGGAAGATCGCAAGGAAGATGTTGAAAGATTACTCGTATGGTTCAAGCGTAATGCCCACACTTCATCATTGTAGTCGGAATGAAGTTGCCGTTAGAGGCTGTTAGGATCGGTCACGAGGTTGTTGTTAATGACTGAACAGCGTGCGTATTGATAGGTGCCAGAAAGTACCCCATCCGTGCAGACCCTTTGTTGAGAAACGCACGATTGTCCAAAGGAGACCTGACTTGAAGCGAAAGCAAATACGGAAGTTCCACTCGTTACAATTGTGCCGTTAAACATACACGACCCTGGCGGTGGCATAAGGTACGGAACTTCTGTCTCACAGGTCGCATGCGGATTAGAGCCGGTAAGTTTTCCGTTCAGACAGGCGCGTAGTTCCGAAAGACATCGATAGCCGGCAGGAACGCGTTTCGCAGCGTACGCAAGAACCACACTTCCATGGGAGACCGTTTGGCCATTAAAAGTACACGACGCTTCAGCGCCACGATTCAAAAGCCCGCACGTGTTGGAAATGAGTGTTTTAGTCTCAACGCCGGTTTTACAATCCTTTTTAACATCGTAGACAACCGATCCCTCATTAACGAGATACCCTTCCTCCGCGCAGGTGAGCACCTTGGTCCAATGTGAGACACAGCTCCCTCCCGTCGAGGATGTATCGTCGGTCGTTTTCGGAGCGGTACAGTTCGCCGCAATCTTTGCGCGCGTCTGTGCGCCCACGACACCGTAGCCTGTCGAGGACTCAGTTCCCGAACAGATGGAGAGCTGTTCACATTGAAACCGGCGTACATTTTGACGCGTGAGCTCACCGAAATACCCAGTCACGTACGTTGCGGAATCCAGATTATAGTATTCGGCAAGATAGCGTTGTAACTTCGTCACCTCCCCACCTGTTGAAGCGTCACGAGAGCCAAGTTGGAGCGTTTGAGTAAGATGCGGACACTGTGCACCCGTTCCCGTAGCCGCATAAGAAAAAGATGCGTACAAAGTACTCGACACAACGAACGTAAAGGCACCTATACCAATGAGAGCAATACCAAGGCTCATGAATTTCATTACTGAAGTATGCCACAACGCAGCAGAAGTTAGAATCAGAGTGTGCATAATCGCCCCTCACTACGAAAACAATCCATGTAGCACCCCGCTCATCGCATTTATTGCGGATAGATGTTTAAGACTGACTGATTGGATATCACAAACCCTGTTTTATTCACCATCACGGCTGGCTGCCTTTGCGCTTCCGTATTCGTATAGAACGCGCCGCGCACACCTCCTGGCGAAACAGCGATCGCCTGATTACCCCTAAAGGTAAACGTCATTTGCGCTTTTTGACCCTCTATTGAAGGGTGCGGGAGAGAGAAAGTCTTAGTTTGTTCGGTAATCGTGAACTGAATACGAATCGTATCTCCCGAGCTAAATGGTCCGGCAATGGTGTAGTATTGTCCCTCGACACCTGTGTTGATGCCGGTACCATTGCGACTTACCGAAATCGTCCCCTGTATCCACTTTGGAATACGTATGCGAAGCTTTGAGATGCTTGGATCCCAGACTATTACCTCGATCTTGCCCTCGTTCGGAATATAACTCTTCACGGTGACATCGCGCGCCATCTTGTTGAGAGGGAGATTTACCGAGACCTCGGAACCTTTGCGCGTCGTAATACTATTCCAAACATGGAAGAGTGTGCGCGCCGCGTTTCCCGTCGAATCCTGCATGACTCCAGGACCTCCCTCGCGCGACCACTCATTGGGCCGCGTATAACCACCCCAGCTTCCCACGAGTCTCCCTGCGGCATTGTCGGTCGTACAGCCGCGATTCCCCGGCGTGGGTACATCACAGGCCGTATTGTATGCGGCGTAGGAGACGATCCACGAACTATTGAGGAGCTGCTGTGAGGCAAATTGATTGCGCGTCCAGGCGTCGACATCATCCCAATAGTCGCCGTATCCCATGAGGGAGAGTTTGACTGCGATACTTATCATGTCGACGACTCCGTAATCGGTCGTAAGACTCTTTGCCGACATGAATTCTGGGAACCAGCCGATCTCCGTATTTACGAGTGATGACTGCTGCTTAATCCATTCGTACGAGCGCACCACGAATTGCGCCGCCTCCGTGTCGGGGTTACCAAACTGCTTTGTCGCCGCAACATAATCCAGGATCGAATCGAGTACTTTGGAGCGGCGCATAAAGTGTGCACCTCCCATCGGACCTTCATCTTGAGACTGCGGTGACGTATCGCCGATAAATGCCCCGGAGCTGAAGTTGAAAATACCTGCATCTTTCATGACAAATTGTGAGAACCCTTTTGAAATCTGCAGCCCTGAGGAGTCCCCGGTTGCCATTGCAAAGAGTGCGGGCCCGTGAATCATGCGCCCTGCAATATCAGCGTTTGCCGATGGCATAGGCGGCGTATTGCCCCCTGGCCATCCAAATGGATTGAAGATACTTGAGGGGAAATAGTAGCGGCCAGGTGAATAGGTCTTGTAGTAATTCGGTAACACCGCGATCAAGTCCACTCCCAGCTGCTTCCAGCGCGGATCATTTGTTAGTCGGTATATCGTGGCAAGGTAGCCGAAGATGCGGCCATTGGAAAGCACTGTTGCAACGTATGGTGTCTTGAGTGCCGCCCAGTTCGTGATCTCATCTTGGAAGTACGGGAACTTAATAAACGGCTTGTTTATAGCAAACAGGAACAGGTGCGAGTATGGATCAAAGCTCTTTGCGATGCGGGCGCCCCATGCCTGGTCAACATTAGTCGCCGCTTGCGAGCCCGTCATGATGCGCATGAGTGGAAGTGCTTCCCAGAATTTCGGATCGATATCTTCCCACTCACCAATGACGAGCTGTGCTGGATTACGCCCAATGTGAGAAGACCAGTACACCGAGTAATCCCCCACTGCCAAAAGCGGAGACGTGAGGCCAGTAATCGCGTACTGTGCTCGCTCGACAAGATCAAGGGTGTTTGGCATTTGCTCATTGCGCGTCGTCCCCTGGAAAGTCGGCAGATTCGGAATGGTGGCATTGGGATTCGGGTACGAAATCGCATTTGCATTTCCAGAAACGGCGCACGAGCGATAGGTATACTGTCTATCCCCGCTCATTGTCCCATTGGTACAGGTACGAGACTGCGAATAGCTCGCGCATGTATAGACGTTTGCGACGAGTGGCAGACTGTACATAGGTATTGTTTGACCATCTGGCACAGTGGAATTATCCGGCAGCGTACACGCTGTGCCTCCACCTACGATAGGCGTTATCGTCGCCGAGCATGATTTTGTTGAACCGTTGGTGCCGACGACCGATAGCGTATACGTTTTTGGCGACGTAGGAATCGTTATCGATACTCCATTTGAGAAACTGGTGCCCGTAATCGTGCGTGCACCGATACCATTATCAATACTTGCAGATGTGAGATTATAGCCGCTGGAATATAGGATTGTGTTTGAACCCGCCGCACCAGTCGATGGAGAAAATTCGAGTTGGCAGGTAGGCTCTGGGATTGTGGGTTGGATTGTTGGCGTAATCGTCGCTGAGCATGATTTTGTCGCCCCATTCAACCCTAAGACAGTGAGAATGTATGTTTTCGCTGCGGAAGGGATTTGAAGAAGCGCTCCGAAAGAGAAGCTTCCCCCAGAACCCAACGTCATTGCACCAATACCATTATCGATTGTAGCCGATGCAAGATTATACCCACTTGCATTCAATACTGAATTCGATCCGACATTACCTGAAGCGGGCGTAAATAAAAGTTGACACGTCGGCCCTGCGACTTGAGGCTGATTCGTCGGCGTAACCGTGGCTGTGCATGTCTTTGTTGTGCCATTAGTTCCAACTACGGTCAGTGTGTATGTTTTCACAACTGTCGGGATCTGAAGCAATGCACCATGCGCAAAGCCACCGGTAGCGCCGATCGACATTGAACCAATTCCGTTATCAATAGTCGCCGACGCAAGATTATAGCCGCTCGCATAGAGCACGGTATTGATGCCCGATTCCCCACTTGAGGGCACAAACTCGAGCTGACACGTGGGTGCTGCGGATGTCACCACAGTAGGGGTCACCGTTGCCGAGCACGTTTTCGTTGTACCATCAGTTCCGACCACAGTTAAGGTATACGTCTTTGACGCGGAAGGGATTTGGAGCAATATCCCGTCTGAAAAACTCGTACCGGAGAGTGTGCGTGCACCGATCCCGTTGTCGATTGTCGCAGAGGCGAGATTATAACCACTCGAATAGAGCACCGTATTCGATCCCACCTCCCCCGTTGCTGGAGAAAACTCGAGTTGGCATGTGGGTGCAGGAGGAGTAGTACCGGCAACTATGGTAGCCGAACAGGTCCTCGTTGCACCATTTACACCCACCACACTGAGCGTATAGGTCTTGGGTGTCGCGGGAATTTGCATTAACACACCATTTGAAAAACCTCCCGTTGCAGTGATACTCTGAGCGCCGATACCATTATCGATGGTGGCAGAGACAAGATTATAGCCACTTGAATAAAGCACGGTGTTCAATCCAACCTCTCCCGTCGCTGGAGAAAACTCGAGTTGGCACGTAGGAGCGGCGGTCGGTGGAGGAGTAACGACGGGCGAAATCTGTGCAGTGCACGTCTTTGTTGAGCCGTTCGCACCAACGACGGTAAGCGTGTATGTTTTCGCACTCGCAGGAATTTGGAGCGTGCGGGAAATATTGAGCGCGCCACCCGAAACTGTGACCGCTCCAATGCCGTTATCAATAGTTGCAGAGACTATGTTATAGCCAATCGCATACAACGTTGCATTACTTCCGACGATGCCCGAGGCTGGAGAAAATGAAAGACTGCAACTCGGTTGCTGTGGAGTTGGCAGCGTTTGCACGGTACATGATGAATACGCATACGTTCCGGAGAGAACACCATCGACACATACGCGTGATTGCTGGAGGCACTGATATCCAGCCTGCACAGAATTAGATTCATACGCCGTTATCGATGTTCCATGTACAACAGTCGACCCGTTAAACGTACACGACTTACTAGGCTCATTAAGTGTGACGTCGCGTACGCACGTATTCGAAACAGTTGTCCAATCGGTCCAGGTAGCGCTCGGACCGCTCGTACAGATACTGCGCTCTTGAACTATTGTCCCCGCACCTTGCGTACACGAAATGGTACGCGTTTCAGTACGTCGCGAAAGGCATGAAGGCTGAGGCTGTGTGAGTGTGGCGCAATTTTTTAAGGCGGCGCGCGTTTTTGCACCAACGAGGCCATGTCCTGTGGTTGCAGGAGTGCCCGAACAAATACTCATATGCTTGCACTGATACTTCTTCACCGCAGCTTCCGTAAGCGCACCGAAGAATCCGGAGTCGTTGCCTACAACAAGGTGGCCTTGTTGTATGAGAAAGCGCTGGAGCAAAGTGACATCAGAGCCACGCATACCTCGTGCAAGCGTGCGAGCGAGTTTCGGACACTGAGCTGGTGATGTGCCAGGTGCAGATGGTGTAGCTGTCTGTGTTTGAGTACCTCCCTGTTGTAGCACTTGGATCTGTGCCATGAGTGCAGTGAGTTGTGCTTGGAGTTCGGCGATGGTGGCGGCAGAGGTGGAAAGCGGTAACGCTGTAATAATCAATACAAATATTGTGAGAGGAAGCTTTATGTGATTCATATACGTCACTTGGCAACAAGTTTATACAAATAAATACCATCATTTCCCGTAGTCGCCGAGTGTACATGCATATGGAGATAGGTCGTCCCTTCAGAATCGCGGAAGATATTTGCATACGAAAGACCACATGGCAGTCCCGGCGCGAGCACCGAGGATTTAAATATCGGATTGCCCGCAGGTAGTTGCTCCCAGGTTGCATTCGCTAGATTATTGGTGCGCAACATACCAATATCCCAATTTTGTCCTGGTACGCATACGAGATTCTTGTCGCTGGCTTCGATCACCTCGTAATAATACGAACCTTCTTTCAATATGCGCGCTGCCCCCGTGCCGATATTCCACGGCTCAGTTAACAGTTGGCCACCTGCGCCGTCCGTCCATCCCTGCCATGTCTCGTTCCAGTCGCCAGCCGTATATGCACTTCCGATAAAATCGTTTGGGAGGTCCGCTGCCTCACTACCAATCTTCCAATTCACGAAATCGGCGGTCTTTACGAGTCCGCGATAGCCGAGCACATTATCAAAGCCGTGCATGGTCACGTACCACCACCACACTCCGTCGACAAGTTTCTTTTCGACGATGTCGAAGGTTCCCTCGTCATAGATCGGTTTCAAGACTTCAGGCAAAATCGGACGCAGTCGCGCACACGCAGAACCAGCAATCGCGCACAGTTTATTGAGAATAGTTCCGCTCTGCACTGCAATCGGGGTCGGCGCGACATCCCAGAGAGTGTTTGGCCCTACGACTGGGTCGACGCCATTGAAAGTAACAAGGCATCCGTTCCACTTTCCGAGCCCGGTGCGTTCTGTGTTGAGCGCTGCGCACTGAAACAAGTAGTGCCACTTGTTGGATGCGGCATCGTAATGCGCGCCGCCGTCCCCTCCCATGCATTCCCACGGAGAGCCTTTTGCGGGCCAGACGACCGGACGTGGCTCGCTCCACGTCACGCCTTTGTCAGTTGATTTACGAATATCAGTACCAATGATTGAGCCGCTAAAGCTGCACTTTTTGCGTTCCTCTTCCGTGTTTGCGCCCCACAGCGCGTTCATCGAGGCAGTATCAAGTGCGTTGTATACGTGCCGGTGAAATAAGTACCAGACACCATCCTTGCCGACGACTATCTGTGAACCCTCGCCGTACCCTGGAGGCCAACCCAAGGGAAGCTGCCTATCGTTCGTGTATTTCCGCTCAAGCTGCCACAGTGCATTCCCTTCCCAATACTGTGCCAATGTGGTGGGCGTTTCGGAAATCGGCGGCGTAACCGTTGGGACAATAGGAACAATAGGCACGATAGGAACGTTCGTTTGCGGGATTGTAGTCCTGCCTCCCCCGCCGCTAGCTGATGCTCTTATTTCTCCCACCTGCGCCGGTGGCACCAACGCAGGGACGGCTCCACCAACAGTATTTGCTGAGCAATTCAAGAGCGACTTTCGCGTCTTTGGGCCCACACTGCCGTGTCCGTTTGTATTTGGCGAGCCGGTGCAGATGCTCATTTTCTGACACTGCCACTGTTTGACCGCGTTTTCGGTCATTGCGCCAAAGAATCCAGTACCTGAGTCAGCCGCGAGCAGATTTTGTGAGATGAGGAATTGCTGCAGTTGGGTGACATCACTCCCCTTCATGCCGCGGGAGAGGTTACGAGTGATCCGCCATCCGCCGGCTGGCGGAGCGGACGGGCAGGATGCTGGAGGTGTCGCGCCTGAGGATACAGGCGCTGCGGCGGTTACTGTATTTGTCTGCGCTTGGAGCGCAGCAACTTGCGCCATGAGTGCAGTGAGTTGTGCTTGGAGTTCGGCGATGGTGGCGGCGGAAGCGAGATATGGAAGCAGGATAACTACGACTACACCTGCAAAATAACCACGACGCATCATTTCTACATTATTTCATACATATAGGCATTGCACCTGTGCGCGACAGGAGGTGTGGACAGCACACCGCATCAAAAACTATGAGCACCAGCCTCACTCACATCGCACACTGACTTGTGATCATCACCCGCGTCCTTGGACCAACAACGCCGTAGCCATTAGACGTTGATGATCCCGAGCAGATGCTCATATGTTTGCATTGGAACTTTTTCACCGCCGTTTCGGTAAGTAGACCAAAATAACCCGAATCGTTTCCTTGCCCCAGTTGGCCCTGCGCGATTAAAAAGCGCTGAAGTTGCGTGACATCGCCGCCGCGAGCGCCTTTCGAGAGAGACCGTGTCAGACTGGGACAGCGAGGCTTCGAATTAAGGCTTGATAGTGGCGTGAGGCGATTTTCAATACTCCACCCCGTTTGACCGTTATCATATCTAACTCGCACCCATGTATATCCTCCCGCACTCACCCTCTCCCCAGTCAGGATACCCACCATGCCAGGTGTAGCCTCCCCGACTATAGGCTGTGTTGTCGAGGGCATCAATCGAATATTGACAGTTGTAAGAGGACGGACCCGCTCATTGTGCACAGCTTCCGATGTCATCGAAGTGGGTGGCGCAGATGACGGCGTCGATGTCGGTACTGACTGCGGAGTCTCGACTACCGTCGATATTCGCGGGACTACCGCTACCGTCAACTGTTTTTCGTCGAGACTGCCAGGGCTTTTTATGGATTCACACCGAAGCGTAAATTTTGTCGAACCCAAAAGTGGACCCGTTGAGATTTGAGAATTAATTGCACTTACTGGTGTGCCACCTCCCCACGCACCACCCGATAGTACGCAATTACGGTAGTTGGTTGCATTCCAATCGAGGAATACTCCTTGGCCCTCCGCCACAGAGGAGGAATCTGCCGTGAAGGACAACCCATTTCCGGTTTGTTGACGATACGACTCTATTTTTAAAAAGGTGATAACAAACGCGTCTTGCGAACCTGTGAAGTACGTGAGGCCGATGGTATCTTGACCAAAGGCAACTACGTCAGTATAGCTATCACTTGTCGTAAGCTGTATCTTGCCTTTCCAGGTCTCGCCATTGTCATCAGAAAACATAACCCTCCCTTTTCCACCGCCAAAAGTAAGTGCAATGACCCCATTTCCCAGCACAACCGCATTCGGATTTGCGCCGTATTCATGTATCGCAACTGGTGTTGACCACGTAATCCCAGAGTCCCGTGACCGCGCCATGTAGAGCGGTGTCGGTGTGAAGTGAGGGTAGACTTTGTTTATGCCGCCACTGCGCATAAATATAAGTAGGTCACCATTGTGAGCCTGCACGAGGTCTGATTCCGAAAATCCTTCACGGGCCGTTAGGCCCATATCCGGTGTCGCTACCATTACAGGATTTTGCCAGGTTCTTCCCTGATCCGCTGCCGAGGAGAATACGACAAAGGTAGAATATTTTTTAAAATTACAACTGGAAGGATATCCATCTGCATATGCAGTGTCACTTACAAAATTACCATACATTGATGCAATAAGGCCCCCGTTAGCGAGCTTGAGAATGCCATGGTGCATAAGCGGACCTTCGTTGGCCTTGGGCTCCTTACAATCATCGCCTCCAGAAGCGGTCGATCCCGGTACATTGACCGCTGCGTTTTCACCCTGCGAGGAGTTCCAGTTATCGAATGATCGTTGTTGATAGAGCTCGAACCTACCGTATTGATCTTTCGATGTCGTACGCGTTAGGCTTATAATTTCACCACCACCTAAATCAATGGCCGATTTATAGGCATCCATTGCGGGCCCCTGTGGAGTGCGCAAAGTCCACGTCAGTCCTTTGTCAACAGACCATAGACTTTTCCCCTCCCCTGCATCAACCACAAGACGCCCATCATTAAATTGAAATATTTGTGAATCGCGCGCGCCATCAAGCACAACTGTACGCAACTCTGAGATAACCAAATCCTCCGTCGTCGGTATTTGAAGTGCCAGTAATGTTTCTGCAGGAAAGAAAGAATACGCACAGAGTACAATGATCGCGAGTAAGCGAAAAGACATGTATCCATGATACGACACAACCGCCCTATCGGGCGGTTGTGTGGGGATAGATCGTATCAGCAATTTATTTTCGGCTCGCAATTACCTCATCCGCAACATTACGAGGCACGATCGCATAGTGCGAGAACTCAAGGTTCGGCACGGCGCGACCTTCGGTAAGAGAGCGAAGCTGCGTGGTGTAGCCAAAGAGTTCCGAGAGCGGCACCTTTGCAGTCACAACGCGTGCCTGACCGCGCTCGCCCATGGCTTCGATGAGTCCGCGCTTTGAGTTGATGGATCCCGTTACGTCTCCAAGGAATTTCTCCGGTGTGACGACTTCGAGCTTCATAACCGGCTCAAGAAGAACTGGCTTAGCCTGCTTCATAGCCTCTTGCATGGCGTTGATGGCTGCAAGTTTGAAGGCAATTTCAGATGAGTCCACGTCGTGCGCAGAGCCGTCATAGAGCTCAACGGAGATATCAACGACCGGGAATCCTGCGAGAACACCACGATCCATTGCTTCTTTGAGACCCTTCTTAACCGGTGTAATGAATTCTGCCGGTATAACACCGCCCTTGATGTTGTTGATGAACTCAAAGTGATCTTCGCGATCGACGTTGTTCTTAATCTTTTCACCCTCTACAAGTGGTTCAAGTGGCTTCACGCGAATCTTCACGTGACCGTACTGACCTCTGCCCCCCGTTTGCTTGATGTGCTTGTATTCAACGTCGGATGTACCTTGAATCGTCTCGCGGAAGGCTACTTGTGGCTTGCCTGTTGTCGCTTCGACACCAAATTCGCGCTTCATACGATCGACGAGAATTTCGAGGTGAAGCTCACCCATACCTGAGATGATGGTCTCCCCTGTTTCAACGTCTGAAGTGACACGGAATGTCGGATCTTCATCGGAGAG